>JANXXZ010000263.1 GCA_025350385.1 Bacteroidales bacterium | reverse complement strand
TCTGTATCTTACGCGAACAGGCCCAACTCCCCCGGAGTTGGCCTGTTTGGATACAGTTTTTAAAAAACCAAACGCATTGCGCTGTTTACAACGATAATTCTAACTAACAAACAAAAGAAAAATCAAACAATTAATCATAAACCCTAATCTTAAACCCAAATCCTAAACTATGAAAACAAATCTTCTCTTTCGATCTTTATGGATGTTTTTATTCGTCCTGATCTTCGCTGGCGTACGTGCTCAAAATCCGGAGTACACCTGCCAGCTGATTAACGCTGCCCAGGTGTCGACCAAAATCTTGGAGTTCGACATCCAGGTTACCAGCACAAATTCAGGTATTCCCTTTGAATATGCTGGCGCCCAGTATGGAATTACAATTAACCCGCTTGTTAAAAATGGCGGGACCATTGCGGCGACCTATTCAGGTGGGACAGCAGGCGCAACTTCGGGATTACCTTTAGCCAATCAGCCAAACACTATTACTTTTGCGGCTGCTACGAATTGCATAAAAATTGCATCAAAAGTTCCCGCTCCCGGATGCTTTATTCCTATAGCTCCCGGTGTAAGGGTAGTAAGGGTAAGGTTAACAAATACAGTTGATTTCGGGAGTTTTACACCCGATTTAGCCTGGTCCATGACTGTAACCCCATACAAAACTGATATTAATGCTTATGTAGGAGGATTAAATACCCCGGTAACCGTTCCGGCCTGGTTTTCGAATGCAACAGGGAATGCCCCGCTTAACGAACCTGTAGCTTTTTATAATGTTACAGGGGGCGGAGAATTCTGCCCGGCACTGAATCCAACGGGTATACCTGTTGGCCTTGATGGCTCACAACCCGGTGTGAACTACACACTAACTCCAGGTGGGATAGTGGTTGCAGGTACAGGCTTACCTATTACTTTCGGCAACCAGCTTGCCGGTACGTATACCGTAAGCGGCAGCAATATAATGGGAACACAAGCTATGAACGGCAATGCCGTGATTACAGCAGCATTAGTGGCAAACCCTTCAGTTACTATCAGTGCTTTACCCGGCACCACCAATTTACTGGGTGTACCTGTTACCTTTACCGCACTGCCGGTTGATGGTGGTGCACCTTCTTTCCAGTGGACGGTCAACGGCATTAATGTTGGTACCGGATTAACTTATGGGCCGTATGTTCCTGTTAACGGTGATGTGGTGCAAGTGGTTATGACAAGCACTCTCGCCTGCGTTACCTCTCCTACTGCATCAGCTACCGTCACAATGACCGTAACTCTACCCGGTCCTACAGCCTTTGACGTAACAGGCACCGGATTTTACTGCGGTACAGCAGGTTTACCTGTAGGTCTTACTGGCTCAGAAGTCGGTGTGAACTATACATTAACTCCAGGCGGGCAAGTAGTTCCAGGAACAGGCGCTCCTATTACTTTCGGCAACCAGCTTTTCGGAACTTATACCGTAAGTGGCCACAATATTACCGGAACAACCCCTATGAATGGCAACGCTGTGCTAACAACAGCAGCTACGGTTATACCTTCAGTTTCTATTGTTGTCAGCAACAACCCGGTAACTCCACTCACACTTGTTACCTTCACTGCAACACCGGTTAATGGTGGTACACCTACTTTCCAGTGGTTTAAAAATAGCATCGTGGTGGGAACCGGACTAACTTATTCCTTTACTGCTGATCTTATTAACAACAACGATGTGGTGTATGTGGTTATGACCAGCACGCTCCCCTGCGTTAGCGCTAATCCTGTGCAATCAAATAACATCACATTGTTTGTGACTACAGCATCAATCCTGACAGTAAACATTTATTCTCCTGCTAATGGTTCAACAGCTCCCAATGGTGACCCTTTAACGTTGAAAGCAACGGCAACTTTTACTAACGGACCTGTTATTAGTGTTGAATTCTTCAACGGAGCCGCAAGTTTAGGTATGGGTGCCTTAATTCTTGGTTCCTATGAATTAACCTTTACACCTTCGGTATCAGGACCAGCTACTTTCACTGCAGTAGCAAAAGCTTTTGATCCCAATACCGCTACCAACATGCTGGTAACATCATCCCCGGTAACTGTTACGATCCTTGACAATGCCGCTACATACAAGTTTAGGGCAACTTCGCAGGCTTGTAATATTCCGTCAGTATGTATGCAAATCAGCACTATGGTACCAGTTGGTAATATTAACGGATACAACTTTACCGTTGCTTATGATAAAAGCCTGGTTGCTCCCACAGGTAATGTTACTGTGAGCAATAATTTATTAACGGGTGTTGATACTCTTGCTCATAATGCAGAGTTTTATACTGATTATAATACAACCATTAATGCTGATTCCGGTTTGATTTATATCGGGATCTACTTTAACGCTAACGCACCTCTGGGCGCATCTTTCACCGGCCTGGCAAAGAAAGATGTGTGTTGTGTTGAATTTAACAAAGCATCTGGCTTCCCGCCAGAGGGTACGGCAACTTTCCATTTCCACGAAATTATCGAAAGTTATCAGACTTCAGCTGCTCTGTATAGAACAGGTGATGCCGGAGATTTCAGTACCTACAAAGAATTTAACATGTATGGAAGCCTGAAATTCTGGAGCGATATGCAACCGATTGCCTACAACGGGAATCCAGCCGAATACTTACCTACAAATATCTTTGCTTGTGGTTCGACAGTAAACGCTGTACAACCTGATATGTTGGGTAACTTCACCTACAATACTAATTATGGAACCCAGATTGATGTGCAGAGAGTTATTGATCCTCTTACAAATCCACACGCTGTAATCAATTCATACGATGCCTATATCACAGCGCTGGTATCAGTGAAAGGTGAACTCTACCAAAATTGGACTCCTTCGGTTTATCAGATGATAGCCATGGATGCAAACCGTGACGGTATTATAACTGCCGGTGATGCTACGCAGATTAACCGCAGAGCAGTCAGGCTGATTAATCATTTCAACCAGATCGACAATCCAACCCCACCTAAAGACTGGTCATTTGTTGCCCAGAATGAAGTGGCAAGCAATCTTGGTTACCTTATTTCCACTACTTATCCCGAGAATGATGGTGTTGGATATTCAAAATACCATGTTCCTGTAGTTGCTATTTGCCAGCAGGTTCCTATACAGAACATTAACACCTGTCCTATAATCGAGGGTGAACTGTACATTGGAATTCTGATCGGCGATGTGGATGCTACCTACGCAGGAATTGCTCCTGGCACAGGCATGAAGAGCGCTACGGCTACTAATGAAATTGTTATCGACCTTGCAAAAGCCACCGTTAACAATGGAGTAATGAGCATTCCGGTTAATCTGAATACAACTGAAACTGTCTATTCATTTGACTTTGATCTTTTGATCAATGATCTTAAAGCATCGGTTCTGTCAGTTGAAAGTCAGTATAACATTGATCTCAGCTGGAATTATATTCCTGCCGATAAAATGTTAAGCGTTGCTTCCTTCAGTCTGAATACAATTCCAACTACCAACACGATTTCAATTGTACTGAACCTCATTGGTGTTGAGTCGTTGAGCAGCAGTGATTTAGTTGGTACTTTAGCTCTGATCAACGGCCAGACGGCTACCCTGATTGTTACCGACGCTACAACGGGAGTACCCGGAAGTATCGATGCAAACTCAGTTAGGTTGTATCCTAACCCGGCTTCTGACAAACTGAACGTGGAAGTTACAGTAAGCTCAAAACTTCAGATTGCTGACATGAGCGGCAAACTGGTTGTTGCAGATCAAAATGTAAATGCTAACCAGAAGCAAACGATCGATGTATCGAAACTTGTTCCCGGCGTTTATACAGTAAAAATTTACAACGACAAATTTGTTAAAATTCAAAAAGTTGTAATCGAGAAATAATTTCCTGATTCGATTTGTTAAGACCCCGGCCTGAAGCCGGGGTTTTTTTTTCCTCATCCGCCTTCGGCACCTTCTCCTTAAAGGAGAAGGAAACAGGAATGCTTTATTTTTTTACCTCATCCGCCTTCGGCACCTTCTCCTTAAAGGAGAAGGAAACAGGTCTTTATAATTTTAATGGGGACGACCGATATCATTTTAGTCGGGATTTTCGTCGTGGAGAATCCCCCTTTTTTTAAGGAGGTGGCCGAAGACCGGGTGAGTTTTTATTATTATTCGTAAAAAGATTAACCACAAAGAAGGCACAATGCGC
>JANXXZ010000229.1 GCA_025350385.1 Bacteroidales bacterium | reverse complement strand
CCGGCAGGTAATAAAGTTCCCACGAATTGTTAAGCCCTGATTTGCCATACCTGTCGATGAGGCGTTTTCCCTGGTAAACCAATTTATAATTCAGTCCTTCTTCAACTTTTACTTCGAATGCTGAATGTAAGGTTGGATAGGGATTTTCAAACATCCATCCTTCTAAGAATGTGAAACTTTGAGAGCGGACCGTATAGCTGTACTCGAGAATGGATCCCGGCTTAACTGAAGGGAAAGTGAACCGGGTTTCTTTCCAATCGTCCTGTGAGTCCACCTCGAAGAACTGCCTGGATTCAACCTTTTCCTCAATGATTTTACCGGCTGCATTCATGTTCAAGGTATGAGCCTTAATATCAGCAAGTTTTTCAAAATTGTCTTTTGAATACATATATAATCGTATTACTGCGGCATCCAATCCCTGCTCATTAAGGATTTTCAGCTTAACGTACTTTTTTATAAGTACAGCGCCGGATCCATAGCCGAATTCAACACTTCCGGCTTCATCGAGGACAATGACCGATGCTGCGGAATCATGCGGGCATACTTTTATTTCAATATCTTCCTTTGTGGGTTTGCCCCATTTATAGGAAGCTTTTTGTGAATGTGCAGTATATGCCAGGGTTGTAAACAAGAGGAAGAAGATGAAGTGCTTCATAATAAAGGATAAATAATAGATGGAATAAAAAACGACTGAATCGGTATTCTACAGTTAATCCTTGCGTGCATTGATGAATGGGCAAGTAGTTAATTGCCCGTCCATTCACAGGAATCTCTAGACTTTTTGAATCAGCACTACTTTGGTCTGATCAGCTTTCGCAACTTTTTTGAGGAAGGAAATAAATTCGGGGTATTCAGTTGACAGGTATCTGTCCTGCCGGATCGAAAATGAACGGATGCAGATAAGATGATCCCCGGCTTTTTCAACTGAAAGCGAGTAATTCCCGAATTTTGAATCAATGGACTGCTTTAAGGAATCCATAAGCCTGCTGTTGGCTTGTGCATTCAAGCCAGGTAGTATCATTGGGTCCCGGTACACAAAGAATAATATGGTTAAAATGGTTACATGGGAAACCTGTTATCAACGGGCTGGCATTTTTACCTGCGTTGACCAGTGTGTAGTACGAAGTTATTCCTACTGCTTTAAGCATAGCCCTGGTGCAGTTAACAAGGCCTTTACAATCACCGTATCCTTTTTTATCCACATATTCGGCCGGTATGGGTTGCCATCCGCCAATCCCGATCTGAACGCCAACATATCGTGTGCGTTTCTGCATGTAATTGTATACAGCTTTTATTTTACTGTTCCTGTCAGGGCAGTTTTTTATAAGTTCCTTAAGAGTTGTCAATGTTTCGGCTGGCAACACATCTTTGTCTGCAATGAGGTAGATAATGAATTTACCGAGTTCATTCCAGTTTCTGGAATGATTGATCATACTCCTTATACTTTATATGTCCAGGGGCAAGCAACAGATAGGGAACCAATTCATAAAAAGGCGGGCTGAAAGGCTCAGGTTCAATGGTAGCGATATCTTTGATTTCCCAGAAATATTTGTCCGATTTGATATTATCGCTGATTATTGGTGCAGGAACCAGGTTAACCTCTCTGTACCGGGGTTTGATCAATTTGGGTGTGATTAAAGTAAATGAAGCTTCCTGTAACGACATATTGGTCGATAGTATAGGTGCCCAGGAAGGATAAGAAAATATAAGGGAACTGGTGATTTCATAAGAGTATTCAATAGTTACAGGATATTGGGCAAATAATGGGGATATGACTTTGCAGCGGTCGTCAGAATAAAGTTGCCCGCCGGGAATAGCGCTTTCATCCGTTATTTCAAGTTTTTTGAACGAACGGGTGATATCCAGCCCCAAGGCGTTATATATCCTGAACTTCAGGTAACTTACCGATGAAGTTTTATCATAGAACACTTTGATTTCAGCTTCATCAGATGCCTTTTCATTCAGCAATGTAATGGCATAATGAGTGGTTACACATGCTTTATCAATTTCGGTCACCACGAAGGTGGTTTCGTGAACCCGGATAACGCTGTTGGCGTTTTTCAACAGGCAAGCGGGAATATCGGTAATACTGAATTTCATTTCTCCGGCAACCGTTACTGTTGAAATTCCGGATACAACAATGAGCAGCAAGATCAGGTTTTTCATAGAAATCAGACTTTTTTCAGGACGATTTGTTCAGCATGCTTGGTAGCAATAAGGCGGAAGAACTCTTTCAGCTGCTCATACTCCTCAGGAAGAAACATAATTTTATTTATTGACAATGTGCTTGATACCTGGATAAAACCACTTCCCGGCGCAACATTCAATTTGAAAACGGCTGATTTTTCAGGAAGCGTAACCAGGGCAGGCTTGGGCAATTCTTCAACTGTCCAGCCTTCCGGAAGCATTATCTTAATCAGTATTGATTCTCTTGTAGGGCAACTGAAATCAACCGGGTAAGTCCTTTTTTCCAGTTTAAAAGGGTTGCTTTTCAGCCCCAGTCCTGCCATCAGGTTCAGGTAAATATGGTCGCCTGAAACCTGTGCCCCGTCGGAGGCTTCAATGGTATAGGTTTCAACAAAAGGCTTATCAAGCGTATCAAGGTTTAAATAACTGAAATCCTTTATTCCCCAGGTACTGTGTTCCGTGTTAAATTCCTTGATAAAATCCTTTTGCTCCTCGTCCTTGTATGAATTCCGGCGTTCGTTCCCGCTTAATCCTCCGCTGGTGATTGTTGCAGTACCGGTATAGGATCCGTCGCTTGTGAGGGTAAAGGTGGCGTTTGTGTATTCATTCCTTATTTCCGAATTCAGAAGCTTTACCCAGCCTGCATTTTTTTTTGAGATAATCCTTCCGCTCCCGTTGAGGCAACGTTCGGGGAGAGTATTGAACGGGGCATAGGGAGAGGTAGCGTCGAGCAGGTATTGCATAGTGTCAATTTTTACCAGGCCTACTACGTAGTTGAACTTATTGATAATAGGATACATTTCCATCACTACACCATGATCGCGGGTGCTCAGAATAACAGGATCAACATTCAAACCGGCCTCATTAAGCATGGCAATCATCATAAGATTGATGTCGGACACTGAGCCTGTGCGGTCTTCATACACTTTCCTGGGTACCTTGTTTGCAAGGAATCCGTCGTTTCCGTTCCATTTAACCCTGTCCTGTACATGTTTAGAGATAGCTTTTGCTTTTTCAAGATCGGTAGTGGCATTTGCCGTTATGCCGGGTAACTTATCCGAAATAAAGTTGCCCTTTTTAACCATTCTTCCGAAGTCTTCGTTTTCAACCAGTTTTTCATTTATGGTTACCCAGTTTTCGGATACATCCCTGGGAGCCAAGCCTGGCATTCTAACCATCGATAGTTCGAATTCAATGCTCGACAGATAATTCTTTACCGTGGTAATATAGGGTTCAGGTTTCATGGCCGGAACATTCACTGTTAGCCAGCGGTATTCGGTTGCCAGGGGATTGTAAACTTCATCATGGGCTGGCTCACGAAAATTGCTGCCTTGATGTGAAAACTCAGTTGCAACATGAACAATGAATTTCTGGTTTGTTCTCGTAACATCATTTACAATAAATGGAACGTATCCATGTGCTATTTTTTTATACTAAATACTCGGGAATCAAAACAGTGTATTCACTTAATTTCACCGGTATGTCCGACT
>JANXXZ010000200.1 GCA_025350385.1 Bacteroidales bacterium | reverse complement strand
CCCTGGTCAGTACTGCGGGCGAAATTTCCGCCACTGTTGGCAGTCATAGTGCCATATATATAATTGGAATAGGGTCCGGCGGTCTGGTCGGAAGCCATCCAGTTTTTATCAGCCCCTGTTATGGCAATTACAGGACTTCCCCATGTCAGGCCATTATTTGACGAAATGGCTACTTTAACTCCGGAAATGCCTCCATACATATTCTGGTAAGCGAGTTTGCCTGAACTGTCATAAGTAACCACTACGTCGCCTGCCATCCCGGTCCAGGTCGGATTACCCGCTGTCCAGTCGTAGCCGTTATTAGTCCAGTAACCGTTTCCACCGGCAGCTCCGGTTGTGTTCCACACAGCATAGTACTGCAGGGGATTGCGCGGATTATTAGTGATGCTGGTTTCGGCAAAATCAATGCCCAGTTTAAAATTATCATAATCGCCTATTGTAACTATAGTCGACATGGTCTGGTCACCCTGGGGTGCGACGTAACCCGGAACCATCACCATCGGGTCATGGTTCTTGTTTTTGTCCCTGGTTGCCGGTTGCGAAAGAACCTGCGGGAGACTCGCTAAGTATAAAAAGATGATGAGCGCACAAGTGCGGAGAGTAGAAAACTTCATGATACGAGGATTTAGGGAAGTTAGGGGATTAATCTTGCACTAATATTGATTTTCAGATGAATTGAAGGGCGAAGTGAGAAGCGAGAAGGTGACAGAGCTATGGAGCAATGGAGCGACTGCATGACTTTTCGATTAAGTGCGTAATTCCAGTTGACTCTACTTTCCGACTTCCGGCTTCCGACTTCTGGCTTCCTGTTCCCGACTTCCGACTCCTCTCATTTATCTTTTGTCTTTTTCCCTACCACCTCAGGCTTTCCAGCTTTTTCTTTACTTCCCCGGGATCCGGATTGATGTCGAAAACAAAAACAGGTTCCAGGTATTGAATCTTGCGTTCCTTTTTGAAACGGATTTCACCTCCGCCGGTAATATTCAGCATGATCACCGCATCTTTTTCCACTTTCCCCACTTTTACTGCTTTGATCAGTGATGCTGTGGCAACAGCGGCGGCAGGGTGTAGATCGATACCTTCAACATTCAGGAAAATGTGACTGGCTTCGGATGATTCGGCATTTGTCATTTTCATCACATCCCCTACGCTTGTGGTCAGCGCATCATACAAGCCCCCGGCCAGGGGATAGGGCGGTCTGCGATTCGACAGGACTTTCGCATCAATTTTCTCCACATGGGAGCGTGCCAGCGCATCCTCATAAGGAAGCATTTCTCTCGACCCGGCTTTCCAGGCATCATAAATAGGCGTAAATGGAGAATTTTGAGAAACAATGAGTTTCATGACTGTATTTCCAAAACGCCCGTCGGCAATGAGGCGGAGGTTGGCTTCCCAGGCGGCTATGGCTCCTGTTCCGCTTCCGACGGCCTGGAAATAATAGTCGGGGATACGGCCAATTTCGGTAACGGCCGAAAGAACCGTGGTACCCATCCCGTCGCGGCGGGCTATATTTTTCGCCCCTCCTTCGGCAATAAAATCATTAAAACTGCAGGCCAGGTTTGATAGGTGTATGGCATCAAAATAGTCGCCGCCCTTACGGCTGGCAACCAGTTTTACACAATCGTCGATGGGTTCGTCGAACCAGAGGGCGTTGAGGTTATCCTCCGGCACACAAAGAAGCAAAGGAATCTTATTATCGGAACAAACGCGGGCAAAAGCCCTTGCCGTATTGCCTGCCGAGGCTACAACCAGTACCTTTCCCATGGCGGGATCAAACCGGGCACAAACAGAATAGGCTTCTGTTTCCTTGAAGGAGCAAGTACTCATTTTGGCCCCCTTTTCTGGCCAGTACCCGTTAAAGGTGATAAACAGGTTAGTAAGGCCCAACTCAAGGGCCAGGTATTCCGAACGGTAGGTAAGCGGGGCTGAAGACCCTTTCAATGTACGCCGGATTGGCAGCCAGTTGGCAAACCTGTATAAACCGGATGAATGATCTTTTACCTTAAGTTGTTTATCGTTGTAAATCGCGCGGATTAAACCGGGTTTCTCTTCACCCGGAGCGTTGAGAAGCCATCCAGTATCTTCGAATATTTTACCACTTACCAGTGATTGGAGCAGATATTGGGTAGCAATAGAATTCTCAGCCATTATATTCCTTGGTTGCATTGGGACAAAGATATGAAATGCATGGATTTAAAAATAAAACTGTTGTGAGAGAAAAGATTAAATACTAAGATACGAGATAAAAGTGTGAAAGAAAAATGGCAAGAAGGGAGAAGGGAGAGGGGAAAAGGGCGAGGAGCGGGATGGCCCGTTACCGGGCACCTGGTACTTTGTAACGGGTACATTCCAGTTGTCATTATGAATAACACAAAGCAAAGGAATGACCCTGAGTAATCCCGGCCCATCCCGATCAGCACGAAGCAGGATTTATACTATTTTTTGACTTCCCGGTTAACCAGGATAGCCAGGAACAGGAAAATTCCCAATAGAAGGAAATTGTAAGCAGGGTAGAAATAGTTCGCCCAGAAGTGGCCCAGAAACCGGTTTCCTGCCAGCACGGCGATCACTCCCAGGAGCATCATAATCCCTGCAACTATCCCGCAAAGCCAGGCTCCTGATTTTAACAGATTGTTCATACATTCTTGTTTTATAGAGAAAGTAAAGATAAGGAAACTCTCATGAATTGGTTCATGGTTGTGTGTAAAAAAAGATAAATGATGAAAGATAAAAGTGAAAAAGGACAAGGGCGGGTGAAAAGGGAATAGTATTAAGGAATCGTGAATAAACCTTGAAGGAGTTCCGGTTTTCAGTTAAAGATAAACTCTGTTTAACTCTGCGGGAATCCTCTTCCTTACTTACATTGAACTCTCTGCGCCACTCTGCAGGGAAACTCTGCGCAACTCTCCGAGAACCCTTTTCCCAACTCTGTGAGAAACTTTTTACTGGTTTATCAGGTTCCCCGAACGCCGATAGCGCAGAAAACAAGGAAAACCGCAGAAAAATATCTGCGTAAATCTGCTAATCTGTGTCATCTGCGTTCTATCTGCTCAACTCCACGAGAAACGCTTTGCAACTCTGCAGGAATTTTCTTTTCAACGATAAAAAACTTTCCCGGGCAAAGGCCGTTAAACCAATCCCGGGTTGCTTCCCGGCTTTTAAAAATTTATTCCACTTCTAAATAACAATTATTTCAAAAGTGCGAAGTATTGTTTAAGAATCAATCCTTATATTTGTTGCTTATTATATGATAGAGACGTTATTTTTTCCTCTGAAATTCTACCTCCGGATAAGAAACAAATATCTGTTATTTATAGCTGTCCGGGAAAATTTGTCTGCAAAAGCGCACGGCTTCATGCCCAATTATACGCAGCTGTATTTTGAAGATCAATATTTTAAACTTTTGCCAGCTACAACTTACAACCTAATTCCTGAACCACAATTCCCTCTTCTTCCCAGGCTGAATATCATAGAATAATTATGCAATCAACCAGCGGTTAATAACCCATTGTTATGAAACAATTATTCCCCAATGTATTATTTGCAACCGCCCGGGCGGTGCATTCCAACCATCCGGTTTCTTCCGGGCGTTTTTCTGCAATAAAGTTTTCATTGGTGCTTGCCCTGGTTATAGGGATTTGTGTATTGGGGCGGGGGCAGGCTCCAATAGCATACGAAGTTACCGGCACCGGTTCCTATTGCGAGGGCAACGGCGGTTTACCTGTTGGTGTGGCTAACTCCGAAACCGGGGTTACTTACGCACTATGGAAAAACACAATAGCAACCGGTTCCACTATATCCGGATCTACTGGTAATTCCATAACATTTGGTAATCAATCTTTCGGTACATACACCGTAAAAGGATCTAACGGAACCGAAACAACCACGATGAGCGGCAGCGCCGTGATTACCGAAGTTGCTGCTCCCACTGCCTATGCAGGGGTCGACGATTTCGGAACCATTGGAGTTCCGTTCATAGTGTCTGATGCAACCGCAACCAATTACTCTTCTTTAGTGTGGACAACCACCGGTAGCGGAACGTTGAATAATGCAACAACCATCAGCCCGGATTATACGCCGAATGCTATTGGATATATTACCCTTACGCTAACTGCTCATGGTAATGCACCCTGCGCGGATGCTACAGATGCCATGCTGCTTTATAGCTTGCCTCCATCTACCGATCCGGTTACCTGGACCGGTTTGATAAATTCAAATTGGGCTAACAGCAGTAACTGGTCACCAAATTTTGTTCCCGCTTCGGTAACCGATGTTACGATTCCTTCAACAGGCATCACCAACTTCCCCTTAATTTCCGGTGCGGCATTTTGCCATAACATTACCATTAATTCAGGCGCCTCGTTGCTTGGGAACAGTAACCTCACTGTTAGCGGCACATCTACTGTTATAAGAAATATAACAGGCGGCGAATGGCACCTGATTTCATCCCCCGTTTCAGGTGAGACATCTGGCTTATTTACCGGTATGTACCTGCAAACCCATACGGAATCGACAAATTTATACACCGATATTACTTCCACAGCTGCACCTCTGGTTGTGATGAAAGGATATGCTCTGTACAATTCCTCAGGTTTCACCGCACAATTTGCTGGTTCGCTTAATACGGGAGACAAGAGTTACAGCACAACCTACTCTGGTGTTAATAAAGGATGGAACCTGGTTGGTAATCCCTACCCTTCCTATATCGACTGGAATGCCTCGGGTTGGACAAAAACAAATGTGAACGGATCAATTTATATCCATGTTAATGCCTCTACCTGGGCTACTTTTAACGGAAGTACCGGAACAAATTCCGGCAGCCGCTATATAGCTCCCTGCCAGGGTTTCTTCGTAGAATCGTCAGCGGGAGGTAACTTAGGAATGACAAACAATGTCAGGACTAATCAAACAGCTCCTTTCTTCAAGAATTCCGATGAGGTGGTTCCCAACCTGGTCCGGTTGCAGGTTACAGGCAACGGTTACACGGATGAAGCGGTTGTAATGCTCACGCCCCAGGCTACTGCTGAATTCGACGGTCAATATGATGCCCATAAGCTTTACGGCGATGTTCCCGAAGCCCCGCAGATATATACATTAGGTAGCAGCGAACTTGCCATCAATGCCTTGCCTGCGGCGCAGCCCGTTATTGTAGGAATGAAAGTAAGCACAGCAGGAAGCTATACCATTACCGCCACCGAAGTGAACGGCCTTACCGATGTTGCCCTGGAAGATACCAAAACCGGCACTTTCAATAAACTTGCTGACGGTGCTTATACCTTCGATTTTGCAGCCGGTGAAAATGAACACAGGTTCATCCTTCATTTCGGAGCACTGGGAATTAATGACCCTCAATCAGCTGCAGCTAATATCTATGCATATAACAAAACCGTGTACATCAACATGGCAGAACTCTCATCAGGCAATGCCTTTGTCTGCAATGTTTCCGGGCAACTGGTTGTAAGCGCCGCCGTTTCAGAAGGTATGAACAGGATTAACCTGCCTTCCACAGGCATTTATATAGTAAAAGTGATTACAGGGCAGACAACACTTTTTAAGAAGGTTTGGATAGAATAGAGACAAGGAGAGCGGGGGACAAGGAGACAAGAGGAGCGTAGATTGAAAATTAAAATCCTCCAAATCATTTAACCATCTGATTCCTAAACTTTTCAACTTTTCAATCCCACAACATGCTACAAAAAACGAAACGATATGAAACGGAATTTTAGGATATTGACCTTTGCAACTTTCCTGGCCATTGCTCCCCTGCTGATATCTGCACAACAACCTCCTCATCCCAATAATGGAGGCGCTCCCGGCTCGGGTAACACTCCAGTTGGCGGACCATCGGGCGCCCCTATCGAAAGCGGTGCTTTTATTCTTTTAGCCCTGGCTGTTGGTTATGCCGCACGGAAATTCTACGAGCAACGCAAACATAAAGCTGAAGAAATAAAATAGCAGCCAATATTTACCCCCCTTTTTAATGGCTTACAACTTCCGGAATGGAGAGGGTAAGCTTTTTTTATGCGATATAATATACCCAAAGTTTGTCCTCATTCATCTGAGGGGGTGGATGCAGGCTGTGATTCCACAGTAGTGTTTCCCCCTTTTTTAATTTCCCACTTTTTCCATAAGTAGTGGCAGCAGGCAGTGATTTCGCCCTGACGTATCCCCTTTTTCAAAAAGGGTGTGGCCGCGAGCCAGGGGATTAAAGATTCTACATCCGGTTATAGTTCCCTCAACTATTCTATTTACCTGCACCGAACCACAGAAGAAGAGGGTTCTCAGCTCTAGCCCTTCAGGGTAGTCATATCTATTTTTGTGACAGCCAAATCCGCTGCAAAATCATTGTCACTACCGCGCTTGACACCGGGCATAAAAATGCTATCATCAATCCTGTACATGAAAACTGCCGCACACCCCATCATCACTGGGGTAGAAGAACTAATTGAAAATTAGTCCAAGGATTTATATTACTTTTCTGAAAATTGTCAATTAATTAAAGTCGGATTACATTCAGCCTGAACCGTAACAATCGCATAAAATAATCTACCGGGACATGAAAAATTTATTCACCTTCATGCTTATCTCATTTTTTCTTTTTTTCGCAATTCATCCTGTTGTTAAAGGTCAGTCCATTGGTCATGCTGAATCAGCCGACAAGGCGATTTCACCGGGCAAAGAGCTGAACAAAGGAACAAACGGGCTGAACCTGATCCGGTTTTCCATCACCTCTGTCCCCGTTGCATACAATGTGACCGGCGGAGGATCCTATTGCCAGGGAGCCGGTGGAATACCTGTTGGCCTTGATAATTCTGAGGCTGGAGTTACTTATACACTTTATAAAGATCTGGTTGCGCAATCACCTACCGTAATCGGGATTGGTTCTGCAATCAGTTTTGGAAATCAACTGGCGGGTATATATACTGTTAAAGGCACAAATGCCGACGGAACTACTGATATGACCGGCAGTGCCGCTATTACTGAAATACCCGCTCCAACAGCCTTTGCAGGCCCTGATGATTTTGGAACAGTAGGTATTCCTTATTTAATTACCGGTGCAACAGCCAGCAACTACGCTTCCTTACTGTGGACCAAATCGGGTACCGGGACACTGACTAATGCAACAACCCTGAACCCGAGTTATACGCCAAATACAACCGGTTTTGTCACGTTAACATTAACTGTTACCGGAAATGCACCCTGCGGGGTCGCAACGGATGCAATGCAGCTGTTTAGTTTACCTCCGTCAACCGATCCGGTGACCTGGAAGGGTACAACCAGCAGCAACTGGGGGTTATTCAGCAACTGGGAACCTGCCTTTGTACCTGCATCCGTCACAGATGTAACTATACCCGCCAGCGGGGTCACCAATTTCCCAACGATTACATCTGCAGCAGCCTGTAAAAATATAACAATTGAATCAGGAGCATCGCTGCTCGATAACAGCTTCCTGACCATTAGTGGAACCTGTACCGTGAAGCGTGCTATAACCGCCAATGAATGGCATTTGATTTCTTCACCGGTCACGTCGGCTTTATCCGGAATGTTTACAGGTAAATACTTACAGACACACAATGAATCAACAAATCTATATACTGATATTACCTCGACAACCCAGGTTCTTACCCCGGTGAAAGGATATGCGTTATGGAGCAGCACTGGTATTAACGCATCCTACACGGGGCCATTCAATACAGGCTCAAAAAGTATATCGGTAACGGCTGGAGGACAAGGCTGGAACCTGGTTGGCAATCCCTACCCATCATCCATTGATTGGGATGCATCTACCGGCTGGACTAAAACCAATATCAACAATGCGATTTACCTTCATGTGAATGCTTCCACGTGGGCGACCTATATTGCGGGTGCCGGCGTGAACGGGGGCAGCAGGTACATCGCTCCAGGGCAGGGTTTCTTTGTGAGGGCTACCGCCGGTGGCACGCTGGGAATGACCAATTCTGTCAGGATACACCATTCAACCTCCTTCTTTAAAAATGCTGCAGATGAAATCATTTCCAACTTCGTCCGGTTGCAGGTCAGCGGAAACAGTTACAATGATGAAGCGATCATCAGAATAGTGCCCGAAGCTACCAACGGATTTGATGCAAACTGGGATGCCGAAAAACTTTTTGCTGATGAGCCAACTGCTCCGCAGATTTACAGCTTAGGAAACAACGAATTGGCTATCAATGCCTTGCCTGTTGTTCAACCCGTTGTTGTGGGGATGAGAGTAAGCACAACCGGCAGCTATAGCATTACAGCCTCCGAAGAGAATGGTCTCACGGATGTTTCCCTGGAAGATACCAAAACAAACACCTTCAATAAACTGTCTGAAGGTCCATATACTTTCGATTTTGAAGCCGGTGAAAATGAACACAGGTTCATCCTCCATTTTGGAGCGCTAGGAATAAATGATCCTCTGTTCGCTTCGGAAAATATCTATACTTATATCAAAACAGTTTACATCAACCTTTCAGAACTGTCATCCGGCAGTGCCTTTATCTATAATTTATCCGGTCAATTGGTTACAAGCGCTTCCGTTTCAAATGGAATGAACCGGATTGTACTGCCAGCCTCCGGTATATATGTAATTAAAGTGATTACTACAGCAAGGACAATTGTTAAGAAGGTTTGGATTGAATAGGGACAAAGAGACCGGTAGACAATGGAATGATGAAAAACCACTGAAACGCGTCAACCCTTTTCCCCTTTCAACCGACTAAAGCTAATCATGAAAACTAAAACGAAGAATAATAATCAGAAAGATATGAAAATGAAATTTAGAATTTTATTCATAACAGCCTTCCTGGTAACTGCACCTTTGTTCATGTTTGCACAGTCTCCCCCACATCCGAACAACGGAAATGCCCCCGGTGGAACGAATAATCCGGTTGGCGGGGGTGCTCCCATATCGAACGGGACTTTTATCCTTATCACTCTTGCTGTTGCCTATGCTGCCCGGAAGTTACAGGAGTTCAGTAAAACTGCCCGAGAGAGAAAGGACCAGGCCGATCCAGTCATTATTTGAAACCGCTGCTGCTTCCCGGGCAGAAGGAGTGGATTTTTTGAAGTGGTAAGATAATTTATTGAATCACGGATGCATGATACAGCAATTCATGCAATGATATCAACTACATTAACTTCATGGTTTCACCTACAAAAAAAGGGTGCTTTCCACTATAGTCATCACAAACCAATACTTTTATTTTTACCGTAATCGAATTGAATTGTTGTCCCCATACATTGAATTTCCTGAAATAAGACAAATACAACCAGATTAGAAGGAAGCAGTTTACAATTTTAGGATTAATGAAGTCAAAAAATTGACGAAACGGAGATTCCATTCTGTTTAGCACTTTATCTATTAATATGTTACTTTTGTAACAGTTTACTATTAACTCTATGCAACACGTATTAACACCAGTTTATATGACAACACTATACGCTCAATTGCCCGAAGTATCTTTGTGTGTTACCAAGCTGCCAGTGTTTCCCGCTGTCAATCAGCAAATTATGCCAGGTATTACCGATGCGGTACCTTCAGGGCTGCAACGGAGCACCCTCTGTTCAATCCTCCTGGCTTTGTTCCTGGGAATTAACAGTTTGGGATGGGGACAGACAGGAGGGAGCATTTCCATGAAAGGACCCTCAGCAGTGTTTACCTGGAATGGCAGTGTGAGCACAAGCTGGTCAAAAAACACCAATTGGACTCCAACAGGTGTTCCCGGTTCAACATCTGATGTGACGCTTCCTGCATCAAAGCCCAGGTACCCCGTCATTGTAGGAGTTTCGTCCTGTAAAACAATAACGATCAATTCGGGAGCATTATTAACGATCAATTCAGGGGGCAAATTTACTGTTACCACCTCTCTTGATAACCAGGGTCCTGCATCGTCATTGATAGTTAATCACGGTGGATCGCTTATAACATGGGGATCTGTGAGCGGTTTAGCTACTGTGAATCTTAACTTCACAGGAAATACAACTGACTGGCATCTGGTATCATCACCCATTTCAGATGCAACAGCTAATGTATTTATCGGCCGGTACCTTCAGAAATTTGATCCAACTCCGGTACTTCCCGCAACTCCTATTGTATGGTATTCAGATAACACAAGTCCTTCCACGCCATTAACCCCGATGGAAGGATATGCTTTGTATTCAACATTAGGGTCCACTGATAATGTAAGTTTTGTCGGGAGTTTGAATTATGGAGACCTGTCTCATGATTTTTATCTCAATGGCACTGCTCCTGATTATGGATGGAATTTAATGGGTAATCCCTACCCTTCTTCTGTTGACTGGGAAGCTGTTTCAATTGATGAAGCTCTCATGACTACTGAAGTTCATTATATCAGGGCCTCTGATGGTAATGACCTTTCTTACGTTCAGGGAACGGGAGGCACGGGGTCAGAATTCATTCCACCTATGCAGGGATTCTTTATTAGTGCATTAGATAACGGTACTTTATTACTTGGCGATGCACAACGATCACATTCGGGTGCAAACAATTTCTACAAATCCGAC
>JANXXZ010000194.1 GCA_025350385.1 Bacteroidales bacterium | reverse complement strand
AGTGCTACAATCCGTTCATCAGATGAAATCTGGTCGATTAACTCTTTGTTGAAAGAAAAGAAATCGAACTTAGCCTCGAACTGGTTACGAAAGGTTTGTTCGCAATAGGAACTGTACCTGCCCAGTTGCATAAAATTAATTCTACCTTTGATGCTCAAAATATGCCAAAGAACGGTCAACACGAAATCTTTTCGAGCTTTGTTGAGGCTCGTAAATGTTTTATTTTGTAATACTCTGATAATAAGCTGTTTAACATCTTGGTTAACCTTGGAAGTCATGTTTAGACAATTAATAAAATAATCATCTAAGATACTGATTTCCAATGGTTTAACCAAATTTAATTTTACTTATTTTACTGAAAATCAAACATTTATCAAACTTTTTAACGGAGTATTGGGTAAGAATAACACTTTTATTTGATAAATTTAAGAATCTATTCAATATCCGGAAAACCATAAATATTATATTTTGCCCGCAGGGCATAAAGTAATGTAGAAAATTTTAAAATACACCAGCTATATACCCCGTAGGGGTTAAAGATCGCTTAGAAAATCGAACAAAAACGTTCATCATTGTCAATATTTATTCTGATCCTGAAGAAGGCTATAATAATTTACTGACTTCTAATTTTGGATCTTTAGTTGCAATTTAGCGCAGCGATCTCAGGAACAGCTAATGACTGTGAATAAGCTCAATATCTTTGGATGAAGATACCGGTTTCGTGAAAATTTAAAATGTAAAGAAATGATGCAGGGTGAAACCGGCTTCTACCCCGTTCACATTGGTTGTAGCCTTAGTGGATTGGTCCTTTATCATATTCCACCGGTAATCAACATAAGGAGTAAACGCATAGCTCCTGGTAAAAAATAAATTATATCCAACACCAAGACTCATGTCGGAAAGCCCGTCTTTGGTCGTGGAAGTAAAGGAACCGCTGACCGTTTTATAATTTGAATTTCCAATGCCTGCTTCAAGGAACCCGTATGTATTATGGAAACTGCCTTTCACGGGCAGGTTAGCCTCAACCTGAGGTGAAAAATTCCAGTTGAACTGGCTTTGTTTCGACTGGTTGTCTTTATCCTTATTCATTGAGGAGTATAAATCCAACGTTGTACCTATTGCAAAGTTGTTGAAAATGTACCGGAAGTATTGCACATCGAGTGTAAGGTTAGAATAGGAACTCTTTGAGGTATATCCCTGATAGCCTGATTCTCCCGGATATGTAGATTTATCATTACCCATCCCGAATCCGAAAGTCGAAAATCCGCCAATAAAATTGCTCCCTTGAACATATTCATTTTCTGAATATTCATCAAATTCATCACAGTTATGCGCATAGGCAGAACAAGGCAGTGAGGCAATAAAACCGGTCCGAAGGTAAATGCCGGAAGATTTGTCAGTATAATTGTTCCCGCTGCTATGGGTATATTCATACCCTAACCTGGGTGTAAAATAAATACTAGAATTGTTACAAAGAGAATATGGTGCCCCAATTTCTAAATTAGCTCCAAAATCATTGTATGTATTTTCATTCGAAGTTGAACCATCTTTTGACCTCTCGCCGCCGAGACCTAAACCTGCCTTAACATAAATATTGGCATTTTTATTCAATTTGCTACCATAAAGCCCATCAAGATAGAGCATGGTAGACGAACTTAAACTAGTATACATATCATATTTAGTGTTATCCCGATTTGTGGCCACGTCCAGCCCCACTCCTATATGATCGGCAGGGAAATAAAGCATATTGTAATTCAATCCAAAACTGTTCTCGTGTCCCTGGTTATCAGGGAACTTTATATTGTCGTGGTCAAACCAGAAATTATTCCCTGTATTGAACCAGAAGTCTCCTTTGGAAAACGGAGAAACCGGGACTTGCGTTTTCTCAACCTGCCCTGATACAAATGAACCGGATAAAAACACCAGGAAAAAAGTTGTTACGGAAATAAAAGATTTTTTCATAATGCAGGAATTAAGGTTAAGAACTTGATTTCTAATTTTTTCCTCAATAATTGAATATAAACAAATTAAATTATAAAATGTTTTTATAGTTGTTTATCATGATTTATAGCCTAGAAACAGGGCCTGTATATTGGATTTTTAAAGATGTTCTGTTTATCCTGGATCCTATTTGACACTCAGGAAATAACGAAAAAAGAAAGAGCGGTTTGCAATTCGCAAACCGCTCTTTCTTTTAATACCCGGCTGATAACTTATTTTACGATTACCAATTGCTTTGTAACCTTTGTCGTTTGGTTTTCCAGCAAAAGCAGGTAAGTGCCTTGCGACAGATACTTCAGGTCGAAGCTTTTAGTAAGCGAACCGTTAACTGAAAGTTCATTCAGCTGGTAAACTGTGGCACCTGAGGAATTTACAATCCGTATATTCACATCCTCACGATTGGCGGAAGCTAAATAAATGGCAAACTGCCCGTTGCTGGGGTTAGGGTAGATAGCGAACTTCACATTTCCTACAAACTCTTCAACACCGGTACAGTCGTAAAAACTGACATCGGTTTTGCGGGTAGTTGTGCATCCGTTGGAAGCAGTGGCAACTAAAGTGTAAGTATGAATTCCAAGGCCAATACCGGTTGTATCAATGCTGGCTGTTGTGGTGGTTTGTCCCCCTGGCGACCAGAGATAACTTACCGCATCAACAGCATTGGAAGCCAGTTTGAGTACCAGGTTCCCGCAAAGGGCCGTATCTGCAGGCATATGCAGAACAGGAGAAGGCTTTATCTGTATTGTAGTTGTGGCAACATCTGTACCGGTACAACCATTGGCATCGGTAACCGAATTAACAGTATACGTGGCTGTGGCGGAAGGTTTTATCCATTCGGACCAGGGTGATGAAGGGATCTGCATTATTTCACCCCCGGCCATGGCAGCCGAGAAAGGCGCCAGTCCGCTGATCGTATAGGTGAGTTGTGTGCTGTCGCCCTGGCAAAGCATTGAAGTTGCTGCCAACTGGACAACCGGAAGTGCATGAATGACAAGTTGCAGTGTATCTGAAGCTGGGAGGCAGGCATTTCCTGTATTGGCCATCAGGTAAAGGGCAACGAAACCGGCTGTTTTATCAGAGGTTCCAGGTGTATATGCGGGCAGAAGGCTGGCAGGATCGCTGAAAGTGCCATCACCTGATGTACCCCATGTGAGGCCGGAATAATTGGTTGCCGAAGCATTAACAATCGTCAAGGCAGTTCCGTTGCACACAGATGCGTCAGAACCTGCCACGGCGGTTGGTTTCGGGTTGATAGTAAGCAGGAGGCTGCTCACAGCGGTTTCGCCTGCTGATATCCCGGTAACGGTAAGCGTAAGGGTGACGGAACCGGCTGCTATATCTGCCTGGCTTGGAGTATATACAGGGTCAAGGATTGTATTGTCGCTGAAAGTGCCGGTGCCGGATGTACTCCACAACAACGACTGGTAATGGGTTGCATACGCATTAAGTTGCACGGGCAGGCCTTCGCAGGTTGAAACGTTATTGCCTGCAAACGACATGCTGCGCTGTTCGGGAGGAAATACGACAAAATCAACCCAGGCAGCATCATCGCCCACCGAACCGGAAGCATCCTTAGAATATTCCCATTTAAAGGTGTGCGGCCCGGCCAGAATCGGGTATGCCATACGCTTCCAGGTCTGGATGCCCGACCATTGGCCAACCCTTACATTATCGATAAAGAAACTCAGGACATCGTGGAACAATTCGGAAGATACCTTGCGGTAAAATGAAATACTGTCGTTAAACATCACATTATAGTCAAGGTTGAGGGAAACAGACTGATTATGAGTGATAGCCCCGCTGCGTGCCGAGTAGTTACCTTCGAACATATTCAGATTGTCGATTTCCCAGTTGTTATTCCCGGCAAATGACCAGGGGAATTTAGTAAAGGTCCCTGTTTCCCAGTCCTCAACAATCAGTCCGATGGATTCAAGGAATGATTTCTGGGACGACTGGAAAGAATAATTCACCAGGTTGGTGAACTGGGCAGCCGAACCAAACGGGATCGTTGAAACGGTAGCCGGGAAAGTAGCGGTCACTGTCTGACCGGCAGTTACCGTTCCGAGGTTAACTGCAGGGGTTAATACAGTAACGAATGGCTGGGCGCATGTGAGATGACTTACCGCATTGGAAGCATCGAACATACTGTTGTTGGTATAGGAAACCACAATATCCGCCGACTCCCCCGGATCAAGAATGTGGTTATTATTCCCAGCAGGATCGTTTATCACTATATTACCTATAGTGAGTTGGGGAGCATTGGCTATTATGGTGAAGTAGCTGTAATTGACGCTATCCAAGTTGTTTACCGCTTTCACATTGAACACCAGTTCCGTTCCGTTCGGAATTGAATCGGATACATGAAAGGCAAACCCGTTCAAAACCGATTTGATTTCGCCAATGGCAAAATTCCCGTAGTTTTCAGTACTGTCAGTAAACGTGAGATATGGCGAATCAGAAGAAAGAGTAACCATAACATTTGTATCCGGTTTGTCACCAATATTTTTCACCGAAAGAGTAAGAAGTATATTTTCGCCGTAATCGAGAACGCCGTTCCCGTTACCACCCGGTGTAAAATCGCCTATCAGATGACCCTGGTAGGCAATATAAGCCTGATTCATGGCCGGGGTAAGCAGGAATGGCGAGACATACGTCATTGCATGGCCTGAACGGGTATCGGTCCAGCAGGGATACACAACCCCGTTTTTGGAGGTAATCCCCAGGTAGTCGCCCATATAACTGGTGGCCATGTTCGGGATTGGTGAAGGTGTGAAAGAAACATCACTTACAAGAAAATCAGTAAAGGTTTCTCCCCCATCTATGGATACAGCGCACCAGACCTCTGCCTGTGTTGCGGTTACATTACGATCATCATAAAAGACTATGGCAAGATTTCCGTTAGATTCATCGCAGGTGATCCAGCCAAAATAATGCTGTTTTCCCGTTCCAATTGGATCGGTATTCACTTTCACCGGTATCGACCAGGTAACTCCCTGATCTGTTGACTTTATCAAGTATACTTCAATTCCGTTTCCTGAGTTAACGCCAGGTGTATTTACGTTGGACCAGACAATATAGATTGTACCCCGTTTAGGGCCGTTGCTCAGGTCAACAGCCATTGAAGGGAATGAATTCACCCTCATATTCTTGCCTGTACCATGATTTCTTATACCCTTGATATTATTGATTGCCCTTATGGCCGGGGCATAGGTTGCGCCTCCGTCGACCGAGCGGGCAAATCCGATTGCTTTTTCGTCGGCAGGCCAGGAATCATATACCGCCCATGCTACATAAACCTGTCCGTCGGGTCCGGTTTTAATGTTTACACCCTGATTATGACTACCCGCATTCACGGCATTGCTGATGTTAATCTTTGGTTTCCAGGTGAGGCCGTTATCGAGCGATCTCGAAATATTGGTTGCGTTATTTTCCATCCATGCCACATACAGGTTCCCCAAATAAGGGCTGGTAAGTGTATTATCAATCCACATATGGTTTTTGTCCGTGCTTCCGCTGGAAATGGTTTTGGTGGTCCAGGTCGTTCCCTGATTGTCGCTGTAAGCAATTCCCTGCCCTCCGCTGTTCGCTATAAAATTATTGAACCACCTACCATTGTTATTGATCACAACGGAAGGGTCACCACTGTTTCCTCCGCCAGTTCCCTGGTATTGGCCGTTCCAGGTTGTGGCTGAATCATCGGAATAAAATCCTGATGTACCATAAAACGAACCCGTGCTGGGCTGTGGGGTTGAATTGTTAGAATTAAACAGCCAGTTACTGCTTCCTGGTGCAAGGAAAATGGAATTTTCACTTTGCGTTGTATTACTCGTTGTAACTGTAACATCCGGCGAATTACCACCGGCAAATCCGGGTGCCATAATCTTGGTTGTATGCCAAAGAGGTGCAGGGGCAATGGCGTTGGGAGCAACAGGGACCAGGCCAGCCTCAGCCATCTTTTTCCAGTATCCCATGTTATCAATACGGGTATCTACCACATATTTCGGCGGTAGCATGTCGCGGGTGAATTTTACTGTGTCAGGTTCAAACCGGTTCTCTGATTCCTGGGCAATAACTCCGTTGCTTGCCAGCAGAAGCAGCAAACTCAGTGAGAAAAAGTAGTGGTTCAAGTTCATCTGGTTTTTGATTAATAATTGATCGTTTAAAAAGGGTTCGATGTTGTTAAGTAAACATATAGCAACTGTTTAAGTTGCATCTGGTAAGTTTTAAAACACAAATAAACAAAGAATCTGCCGATTCCTGAAATTTATGTTTGAATGCCCTCTGAAACAGCAGTGCATCAAAGAATGATGAGTTTTTGTGAAACCGTATTCCCGGCATTTTTTACCGAAAACAGGTAGGTTCCCGGAGCGATTTTACTGAAATCGAGCTGCTTAATATATTGTCCTTCTATTTCGAATTCAGCGGATTCAAAGATCGTTTTTCCCGCTGAATTAACCAGCTTTATCGTAACTTTTTCTTTTACAGAAGCAAAAAATTCTGCAAAAATATCACCTTTACCCGGGTTGGGGTAAACCCGGAAAAAGACATTGCCTGCCTGGAATTTATCATGACAGTCAGTAAAATTAACTTCCGCTGATATGGTTGATTTACAGCCATGCTCATCGGTAACTCTGACGGATAATGCCCTGGAGCCAATTCCGATTCCTGCTGTATCCACAACAATTGACGCTGTTGTTTGTCCTCCCGGCATCCATTCATAGGAAGAAGCCCCTGGGGTAGTGGCATCAAGGGTGGCTGAATATCCTGCACATCGATTGTATTTAACAGGTAATTGCACCACCGTAAGCTTGTAAATAAACAGGGTCAGGGTATCAACAGCAAAGCCGCAGGCATCATTGTTCCCGGCAATACTTACAAGAATGAGGTTTACTTTTCCTGATGCCGTATCCGCTCTGCCGGGCATATAAAGCGGGAACAAGGTATCTCGCCTGTCAAAAACGCCATTTCCTGTAGTTGTCCAATAAAGACTTTTATAATTAGCAGCCGAAGCAGTTGATACCCGGAACGATTCCCCGGTACAAATACCAGTATCCGGACCGGCAAAAGCAGTAGGTTTGGGTAAAATAGTCACATTCACACTGTCAATAGCAATTTCATTTGCCGAAGTGCCGTAAACGGTCAGGATGAGTGTTACCGAGCCGGCAGCTTTATCAGCATCGCTGAGAGAATATTTTGTCCTGATCTTTCGGGGGTCAGTAAAAACACCGGTACCGGTAGTTGACCATCGTAATGAATCGTATAAGGTGGCAACTCCAAAACAGGTGTAATCCTGGCATTCATATATAGTCACATCTTTCCCGGCATCGGCTGTTGTGAATTGAATGGAGGGGAATTCTATGAAATCTATAAATGCCGCATCCAGTCCCACGCTCACAGCCGGATCCTTGGTATATTCCCATTTGAAATTATGAATACCTGCAACTACAGGAAAGGAAACCCTCTCCCAGTCCAGCTCGCCCGACCATTGCCCTACGATGGTATCATTGATGTAAAAATTCAACATGTCATAATTTTCTTCAGAGGAAACTTTACGGTAAAACGAAATGCTGTCATAGGTCAGCACCCGGTAATTTACGGAAAAGGAGGAGCTTTGATTTATGCCGATACCTCCTGATTTCACACAATAATTCCCTTCATATTGCCAGATACTGTCGGGTACCCATTTCGCATTCCCTCCAAAAGTCCAGTCAAATTTCTTGAAGTTATCTGATTCCCAGTCTTCGAAAATCAGCCCGATTTTTTCGTTAAAGAGGCGGGAAGCTGTGTGACCCGAATAGGACAGGATGCAATTAAAAGCGGCTATTGTACCAGCTGGCACGCTGTCGACCTTCACCCGGAAGACGGCTTCCTTAAGGTGCCCGGGTAGTAGGTTCCCGATTTCAACCGGCGACTGGGTAATATGAACGAACGACTGGGCTGATCCAAGGCTGCATACCAGGTTTGTAGCTTCGAACTGGCTGTTATTGGCAAGTTTCACTACAAGAAAGGCCGTTTCCCCCGGATCGAAAGAATGGCTGTTATTGGTCGCTGAATCATTCACTCTGATCCTTGAGATTGTAACTTCAGGCGCAAAAACTTTCATTGTAAAGTTGCTGGTGAAAATGCTATCGTGGCTATCGGTAGCAGTTACGGTAAACATGACCCGGTTGCCATTTGGTATTGAATCAGAAATATGGAATGCAAAGGCATTCATAATTGACCTGGACTGGGCCACATCGAAATTCCCGAAGTTCTCGGTACTATCCGTGAAACGGATATAAGGTGAATCGCTTTTCAGGGTAACAAATACATTAGAATCGGGTCGGTCGCCCATATTTCTCAATTGCAAACCAAGCAGGGCATTTTCGCCATAATCGGGGCGGCCGTTGGCATTCCCGGTAAGTGTGTCATTATACTGGTTCGACTGGTATGCTATGAAGGCTTGCCCCGGTGGCGGCCCTAAACGGAAAGGTGAGACATAGGTCATGGCAACTCCGCTGCGGTTGTCGGTCCAGCAGGGATACACAAGCCCGCTGTTAGCCGTAATGCCAAGATAGTCACCAAAATAATTATCCGAAAGTCCGGTTACAGGCGAAGGCGTAAAGGCAACATCGCTTACCCTGAAATCCTGCCAGTCATATCCGCCGTTCGTTGAGGTTGCCACCCATGTTTCCGTTTGTTCGGGGGGTGTATCGCGGTCGTCATAAAAGATCACCGAGAGATTCCCGTTAGCAGGGTCGCAGCAAATCCATGGTAAGAAATGCTGTTTCCCGGGAACAGGAGTATCCTGGTTGATGCGCAACGGCTCCGACCAGTTGTCGCCTCCATCGGCCGACCGGATCATATAAACATCCACTCCCTTCCCGCTGTTGATGCCGGGAACATTTACATTAGCCCATACAATGTAGATTGTTCCCCGCCAGGGGCTGTTGCTGTTGTCAACTGCCATGGAGGGAAACGAGTTGGTCCGCATCAGTTTATTTACCCCGTGAAGCCTGATTCCCCTTATGCTGTCAATAATCCTGCGTGCAGGCTCCCAATGCTGGCCGCCATTGGTTGAACGGGCAAAGCCTAAAGCTGTTTCATCGCCCGGGAAATTATCATATACCGCCCAGCATGTATAAACTTCACCATTCGGGCCGGTGGCAATATTTACACCCTGGTTATGGCTCCTGGCATGCGTTGAATCGCTTATTTTCTTGGGCATCTGCCAGGCAAGTCCGTTATCCATCGAACGGGAAATTTCAATTTCTCCGTCATTCGGACCGCCAATGGTTGTCCAGGCATCGTATAAATAGCCCTTATAAGGGCTTGTAACGCTGTTGTCGATCCAGAGGTGGCTTTTATCGAGCATGGTTCCGATACCCGGAGGCGGGGATGCTATAGCCCTTATTTTCCATGTCTGGCCGCCGTCATCGGAATAGGATACTGCCTGTCCACCGCCGGAATGTATGTATCCTACGAACCAACGTCCGTTGCTGTTGATGGCAGTAGAAGGATCCCCCATGTTGTTGCTGCCTGCTCCATGCACCTGCCCGTCCCAACTCTCACCTCCATCAAATGAAAAGAAATCATCGGCTCCGAAGAAATACCCGGGATAGGGATTCGGACTGGAATTATTGGAATTGATCACTGTTAACCGGTCATTGGGATGCACGAAAACGGAATTCTCGCTCTGTGTTGAATTTACAGTGGTAACAGGGATATCGGGAGAGTCGGAAGTTGCGACAGTGGCATCCGTGATCTTTGAAGATTTGTAAACCGCTCCGGGAATTACCTTTGAAGGAGCAACGGGAACCAGGCCCAACACAGCCATCCTTTTCCAATAGCCCATATTGTCAATCCGGTGGTCAACTTTATACTTGGGAGGGACATCGTGTGCAGGCATGAATTCCTGCGCATTAACAACAACAGAAAGCAGCAACTGGCATAAAAACACAAAAGTCACCCCCAAAGAGGATGACCTTTGCAGATTCAGTATTCGGTTCGGAGTTGTAATTCTGTTTAATCGGATGGTTTTCACATTTGATCCTTTCCCCGGTATGTATTCTACTTTTTGACAAATCGTTGGTTTACAACGTTATTTCCCGATTTTATGGTAACCTGGTAGGTTCCGGGGATAAGGGAAGTGACATCAAAATTCAATACGTACGAACCTGCATTTTCAAATCCGGAAGGTTTCAGTACCAGTGTTTTGCCATCAACAGAGGTAATATATATTTTAACAACTCCGTCTGACTGATGTTCATAGCTTAGTTGCAACTGATCGCCCACAGGATTATTGGCAATTGTCAGTAAGAGTGATATGCTCTCCTTTTCAGCAAGGCCCACATTTCCGTCAATCGTAACTGGGTATGCAACCGGCAGGCAATTGAATCCTGATACGATCAATTCAGCGGTTCCCTGAGTTTGTATAGCCGAATCAAACACCACCGTAGCGTTTCCCTGTGTATCGGTAGTTGCCTTCCCCTTCATCAAGCCATCCCTCATCATCACACAACTTAACCCGATGACACCGAAACCTGCGCTGCTTACATTCACATCAATACTGGTTGAACCTACTGGGATATTGGCAGGATAGGCGGTTGTGATATTAATCGGATTGTTGGTCCAGAAAGCTAATGCCGGGTCACCCAGCAGGTTACAGTCATAAAAACACCAGCGCAAAGCACCGGGCTCCCATTGTCCAGGTGCGGTAACCCAAGGTGAAGTAGCAATTTTCGATTCCATATGTGCCCGGCCAAGACGGTTCAGTTTATCTGTATAAAGCGCATCAACAAATTCCCTGTTCAGGTGGGCCGAAGGGCCTTCGGTCTGACCTTCGTTGAACCAGCCATATCGGGAATTCCCGATAAAGGCAAAAGCGAAATTATTGATCTTTAACATTTTTTCGGCAATGCAGTCTTCCCAGGCATAATCAAAAGCGCCACACATGCAGCCATGTGTGTAAACCAGGGTATAATTATGTGTAGTCCCGTTGAGGTTATAGAAGTTGGCATCCGTGATGTCTGAATTATAGAGTTTCATCACGTAGGTTTCGTTCGCATGACCGCTATGCTGCAACATAGGGTAACCCTGGTTCAGGTTGCTGATGAGATCGCTCCCGCTCCAGTTCGTAATTTCATCATACATTTTATTGAAGGCATAACCGTCAGGAATCCCATTAGTGGTGTAACCGTTATCGGTATGTAGGCCTATGAGTAGCTCAAGGTAATCGCTGCCCCAGGTTTCGGGGTTGCCATAGAGGTTTTCACCGGCGATGAGTACTTTCTGGAATTCACCCG
>JANXXZ010000542.1 GCA_025350385.1 Bacteroidales bacterium | reverse complement strand
GGACTTGTTCCCGCTACAACCGCTTCCGTACTTTTTTAACGGCCTGGCGAAGCTCCAACTGAAAAAACCTGCCGAAGCAATAACCGTATTGAATTCAGGCGAAAAAATGGTCAGTGGCAATGAGCAGTTGTTGATTCAGTTTTATACCTACCTTGGCGATGCATATAACCAGACCCAACAATATATGCTTTCTGATGAATCCTATAATAAAGTATTAAAGATTGAACCAGAGAATTCATACGTCCTGAACAATTATGCATATTATCTTTCGCTACGGGGTAAAGATCTTGAGAAAGCCCTTGAGATGGCCAGAAAAAGTGCTTCGATTGATACCGCAAACCCGGCCAATATGGATACTTACGGATGGGTGTATTATAAAATGGGAAACTATGAACAGGCTAAAATTTGGGTTGGGAAAGCCATAACAGCCAGCGCCAAAGATGATCCGGACCTGCTGGAGCATTATGGAGATATTCTTTACAAATTAGGAGAATCTGAAAAAGCGTTAGAATACTGGAAAAAGGCATCTGGAGCCGGGAAAGGTTCCGAATTGCTTCAAAAGAAACTCAAAGAGATAAAATTAGTCGAATAAAGGTATGAACAGTATTTCCAGATATAGCTTGTATATTTTTATTTTCCTGACAATTTCAGGATGTACCGGAAGTCGGAGAGCAATCCGGGAACCTTTGCGACAACAAGGAGCATCATATTTATTTAATAAACTGAAAGAAAACGAGTTAAAATTCAACAGTCTGTCGGCCAAGTTTACGGCCACCTATTATAAGGATAAAAAAAAGACGAATCTCTCCGGACAGTTGCGTATTAAACGCGACAGTATTATCTGGATTTCCATCACCCCTATGCTGGGAATTGAAATGGTACGTTTCATGCTCACTCCCGATTCAATAAAGTACCTGAACAGGATCAATTCCACTTTCATGATCAGGGATTTCAAGTATATCAATCTGCTGTTAAACAAAACCATTGATTTTGATATGGCCCAGGCCTTCCTGACAGGCAATGATTTTTCGCTTTATGATACAACAATGTTCAGGGCTTCGGTCGAAAAACAGGAATATAAGCTAAGCACTACCAACAGGAGAAAACTGAAACGTTTTGTCAGGAGAAGTGAAGAAGAGATCAGTATTCCTTTGCAAAGTATTTGGCTTGACCCGGAAAGCTTTAAAATCTCGAAGGTTGTGCTAAAGGAAGCTGATCGGGATAGCCGGAAAGTTGTGGCTGAATATGGGGATTTTGAAGCAATTGATGATCATAAGATCCCCCGAAAACTGGATTATTATATCGAAACTGATAAAGAAAAAGTCAGAATCAAAATTGAGTTTACAAAAATCCAGCTAGATTATCATCTATCGTATCCTTTTTCCATTCCCGGCACATACACTGAGATGGAAGTATTAAAAGCAAAGTAGAGCATATCAGGTTATGGCATACAGGCAAATGTTTGGTAAATGCATACGAAGAGGGCTGATAGCTGTTTTCATTGTATTTGCACAAGTTGCGATGAATGCCCAGAATCAGAAAGCAAAGTTGCAGGAACGAAAAACGCGTATTGAACAGGAGATAAATAAAACCAATAAACTCCTGGATCAAACGAAAAAAAATAAGGAAGCAAACCTGAACCAGTTATACCTGATCAATAAAAAAATCAATCATCGCGAAGACCTCATTCAGGCAATAGGGCAGGAGGTCAACGGGCTTGACAGCCAGATAGGGAATCTAGGGGATACTATATCTCGACTTTCAACAACTCTTCATACCCTCAAGGATGAATATGCAAAACTTATCTATTCAACCTACAGGAACCGTAATGCATACAGCAGGCTGATGTTTGTTTTTGCTTCGAAAAACTTTAACCAGGCTTATAAACGGTTGAAATATTTACAGCAATACACTGAATACCGAAAGGCACAGGCTGATGCTATCCTTAATACGCAATCAATGCTTGGGCGTAAGAAGCTTGAACTGGAACAACAAAAATCATCAAAACTCACGCTGAAACAGAAGCAGGAACTTGAGAAAAATCAACTTGCCGTTGAAAAGACTCAAAAAGATGACGCTATTAAAAAGCTTACAAAGCAGGAGAAAAACTTACTGAGGAAACTCAAGGAAAACGAAGCCGCTCTTGGTAAACTGCAGGCAGCAATTGAAGCATTGATCGCGTCCGAAATCCGGAAAGCTAACGAGGAGAAAGCGCGTAAGTCGGCAGCCGACAAGGCTGCCATCCGGAAATCTGTTGAACCTGTCCAGAATAAAACCTCAGCAAAGAATGTTGAACCGGCAAAGAATGGCTCTTTGGCAAAGGCGGATCTTCAGCTGAAAGGCAACAGCATGTCGGGTAATGCAGAAGAAGTTGCATTATCCAATGATTTTTCGGGGAACAAAGGGCGTTTACCCTGGCCAGTGGAGCGCGGAACTATATCTGCCACTTTTGGTGAACATGCTCATCCGCAATTCAAAAATATTATAATCAAAAACAATGGGATTGACATTATTACGGATAAGGGAGCCAAGGCAAAGGTTGTTTTTGAAGGAGTAGTGTCAAGTGTTATATCTATAACCAATCTTCATTTTGTAGTAATAGTCAGGCATGGTGACTACCTGACTGTATATTCCAATTTGCTGGATGTAACAGTTAAAAAAGGCGATAAGCTAAAAACCAGGCAATCACTTGGTACCATCTTTACTGACCCTGACGACGATAAGACCCAGCTTCATTTTGAACTCTGGCATGGGACCTCTCTTCAGAATCCAAGTCAATGGATCGGAAGGTAAGCTTTATATTAAAATTTCGGGTTTAATCTTCGTAATGATTTAGTATTTTTATAACGTTTGATTTGGCGGGTTTCAAGCCGTACTGTTCTGTAAATCAGATCCTCCTGAAATAATCGGGATTCTGTTACTGATTTATCCCGCAGATATTCTTGCCTGCTGTTAGTTCTTTCCTCCCTTTTTAAACAAATCCGGTCATTGATGATGAAATACTTTATCTTTGTACCCAACCATTAGAACTACAGTTAAACAATCAATAACTCAAGAAATGCAGACAAATTTCATACTTCTCAGCATGCCTGGTGGTACAGAATGGATACTTATTTTCGTAGCTATTTTATTGCTCTTTGGCGGCAAGAAAATCCCCGAACTCATGTCGGGCCTTGGCAAAGGAATAAAGAATTTTAAAGATGGAATGAAAAGCGAAGACGAAGAAACTAAAAAGGATAGTCCAGCCAAATAATTTCTTTAATCCCCTGCTTTGGTATATAATCAGAACTCCAAATCTGATGGTAAAATTAGTGTGCTTGCCTGTTAGTAATAAAGACGGTGTGATTAGCGTTAAAACCTTTTAACAACTGATTGTGAATTATTAATATAAAAAGCCCTATAAACACCGGTAGTTTTTTATATTTTTAGACCCACCATTTATCAGGAAGGAAATGAAGGTTGTAAAAAGGCATGTTTTCTTGTAATTATATGCAAAAGATCTGATTTAGGTATGAGAAACCTCAAAATATTATTATTGCTGCTGTTAAGTACCGGTTCAATTGCTTTTGCACAGCAGGTACAAACATCAGGTGATTATAATACAACAAAACCGGAAAGCGAATTTATTGATGATAATTTCATGGTAGCTGCCCTGGATAGTCTCAGTAACCTGAAGTATTTTGAAAATGTAGAAAACGCTAAAAATCAACTATTCACAAATAAGTTTAACTTCCTTCCCAATTTTATCCCCTCCTATTCTGATTCAGTGTATTATTACCGGATGCAGCGCCTCGATGTGGAATCACCGATTGAACTGACATACAATAATTATGTTAAGGCTTTTATTGATTTATATGCTAACAAAAAGCGCGGAACTACTTCCAGGGTCCTGGGACTAGCGCAAATATACTTCCCGCTCATTGAGCAACAACTTGATATGTATGACCTCCCTCTTGAATTGAAATATCTTGCAATCGTCGAATCGGCCCTGAATCCGGAGGCCCGTTCACGTGTCGGAGCATCTGGGTTATGGCAATTCATGTATTACACCGGGAAAGTATACGGACTTGAGGCAAGCTCTTATGTTGATGACCGCAATGATCCTGTGAAAGCAACCAATGCGGCCTGCCGTCATTTCAAGGATTTATACAGTATCTACCACGATTGGCTTTTGGTACTGGCCGCGTATAATTCAGGACCCGGAAACGTTAATAAAGCGATCAGGCGTTCGGGCGGGAAAATGAGTTTTTGGGAAATACGACCATACCTGCCTCGCGAAACCCGTGATTATGTCCCGGCTTTTATTGCCGTTAACTATGTGATGAACTATTCAAACGAGCATAACCTTTACCCGGTAATGCCCAGGATTGTTTACCACGAAACCGATACAATTGCTGTTCACTCGCCACTCACCATTTCAATACTTGCCGAAAAACTGAAACTGCCCATTGAGGAACTGGAATTTCTCAATCCCACATTCAGGAAAGGTTTTATTCCTGCTACTACAGCCAACCCATACTATATAAGACTTCCGAAAAAAACCATAGGCGATTTCATAAACAACGAGACTGCATTATATACAGCGTTCCAGTTAAAAGGGTATGACCCGGTTCAGTTTATTGCATCAGCCCAGGATGACGCATCTTACAGAATTGTAACCAAACGTGTTTCTCATAAAGTGCACAAAGGAGAGAGTATTTCTTCCATAGCCCGTAATTACGATTGCACTACACAGGAAATAAAAAAATGGAATCATCTTCGCAAAGCAAGCGTATACAATGGACAAAAACTTACGCTTTATGTTCAAAGCAAGTTGCCTGTTCCGGTGCCAAGATCAAAAACTCAAAGTCCTGTGTCAGAAGTTGCTCAAAACAAGCCTGACAGCATACACATAAAATCAGCTCAGGAAGTGAAACAGGTTACCGCAGTTGCTACAAAGCCCAGGTATCATGTTGTTAAAAGAGGAGATTTCCTTTCGAAAATAGCCACAAAATATAATATCTCAGTTTCCGACATCAGTGCATGGAATAAACTGAAAAGCAGGAACCTGATTGTAGGACAGAAACTAAGAATTAACTCTCCCATAGTTGAGAAGACAACAGCATCGAAAGCTGATACTAACCGTAATGTTAGAGAAGCTGCTTCTGATTTAAAAACCGGGCAGGAAAAATTGATTTATTATACTGTGCAAACAGGTGATACCTTGTGGAGCATTGCTGAAAAGTATGAAGGAATTACTGTTAACCAGATCAGGGAGTGGAATAATATACCTCAGGAACAAAACCTCAAAGTAGGCCAGAAGATCAAGGTTATTATCTCCGGCGGCTGATCACGGTTAAACAGGACATCCTTCGAAGTCAGAATTGCTGAAATATTATTTTCCGGGTAAGTGGTTATCCGGATTATTTTTATTGTATATTTGACCACTTGGTTAAACCGCTTAGTCAAATACTAATTTTCAATGTCTGCCACAGTTAAAAATACGGAAAAGCTAATTCTTGAAGCCGCACGTAAAGTGTTCATTCATAAAGGATGTGCCGGAGCGCGAATGCAGGAAATTGCTGATGAAGCCGGCATCAACAAGGCCCTCCTGCATTACTATTTCAGGGGGAAAGACAAATTGTTCGAAGCCGTCTTCCTGCAGGCTGCAAGTACTTTCTTACCGGCTATTAAGGATGTTCTTGAGAGGGACATGCCTTTTAATCAGAAAATAGTGTTGTTTGTCAATACTTATGTCGATGTGCTTGTGGCAAATCCTTATATCCCGGCATTCGTAATCCAGGAATTGAATAATAATCCAGCGAAATTCGTAGGTCTGCTGAAAAACTATGGATTAAACCCCCGGCCAATGCTTCTTCAGATCGAACAGGAAATTGCATTAGGCCACATCCGGGAAATGAAAGCAGATCATTTTATGGTCAATTTGCTTGGCTTGTGCCTTTTTCCTTTCATTGCCAGGCCTGTAGTAAAGGGAATATTAAATATGAGCGAAGAAAAATACCAGGAATTCCTGATTGAAAGGAAAACGGAAATAGTACAGTTTGTTAAGAATTCAATTACCGTATCATGAAGAGAATACTTATAATGATCCTGCTGGGTTTGTTAATTCCTGTTGTGCATAGTCAGGAGAATGCCTATAGCCTGACCCAGTGTTACCAGCTGGCACTTGCAAACCACCCGCTTTCGGCACAAAATGCGCTGTTTGAAAAATCGAGCCAGATTCAACTGAAAATATACGACAAAAATAATCTTCCCCAGTTTAGCCTTAACGGACAAGTAACCTACCAGAGCGCAGTAACAGAATTACCTATTAAGATACCCTCTGTCACCATACCGGAGATTCATAAGGACCAGTTCAAGGTTACCCTGGATGCGAACCAGGTGATTTACGGAGGAGGAGCGGTTGACAACCAGAAAATGGTTGAAAAAAGCAATCTTGAAATTAACAAACAAGGAACAGAAGCCGAACTTTACCGTATGCGCGAAAGGATCAACCAGATTTATTTCGGTATCTTACTAACCAATTATACGATTGAGGTTTTACAGTTAAATAAAGATGAACTTAATGACCGGCTCCATAAAATTGAATCCGGGGTGAGAAATGGAACGGTATTACCCTTTAATACTGCAATTATTCAGGCTGAGATTCTGAAAGTGGAACAAAAGCAGGTTGAAACCAATTCACTAAAAGCATCATTGTTAGCAACTCTTGGAGTACTCACAGGAACCAGTTTCCCCATAAGTTCAACCTTTGCTGAACCCTCTTTTAATATTGAGCTAATTCAATACAGGAATACCAGGCCGGAGTATAAATTGTTCAGTCTTCAACAGGAAAAGGTAATAGCTCTGAAAAGCCTTACCGGCACCCGGAATAATCCCCGTGTTTTTGCTTTCGCTGAAGCGGGTTATGGCCGTCCGGGGCTAAATATGTTTAAAGAAAACGCCGACTTGTTTTATATGGTCGGGGCTAAGGCTACCTGGAATTTCTGGAACTGGCATCAAACCCGTCAGGAAATACTACTCTATGATATCAACAACCAGGTAATTGAAAACCAAAAGAAAGCATTTGATCAGAATACAAAGGCTTCTTTACAGCAATATATTGCCGACATTTCCAAAACGGAAGAATTGCTGAAAACGGATGATAAAATTGTCAGCCTGCGGATTGAAATCACTGCGGCAGCATCGTCTCAACTTGAAAACGGGGTAATTACCGCAACGGAGTATCTGACCGAATATAATGCCGAGATCCAGTCGCGGCTTTTAAAAAACCTTCACCGGATCCAACTGCTACAGGCTAAAGCGGGATACCTGGCTGCTACAGGGATTCTTTGATCCGACTTATTTTTACCGAACAAATTGAATTTAAAATTTACAGATATGCGAAATCTCTTTTTGTTTTTCCTGCTCTTAAGCCTTGTATCCTGTAACCGGAATGATAAACTATCGGATGCTTATGGGAATTTTGAAGCCGTAACCGTTTCGGTATCAGCCGAAGCCAGTGGAAAGCTTGTTGAATTTATTATTGAGGAAGGGCAGGATATACGGGCAGGTCAATTCATTGGTTTTGTTGATACAACTGATCAATATCTCAGAAAGCTGCAACTTCAATCGCAAAAGAAAGCGACATCAACAAAACTTGCCGGTGTAACAGGCCAGATTGAAGTCCAGGAGCAGCAAAAAGCTAACCTGCAGATTGAAAAAACGCGCATTTTAAAACTTCTGGCTGATAAAGCTGCCACATCCAAACAGCTGGATGATATTAACGGCGCCATTGACCTTGTGGATCGCCAGATCGCCTCAATCAAGACCCAGAATGCAGGAATCATAGAAGAGCAGGAAGTGATTGAACGACAGGTAGCCCAGGTAAAAGAACTTATCAGGAAATGTTATATCAGGAACCCGGTTACAGGAACAGTACTGGTAAAGTATGCAGAGCCCGGTGAGGTAACTACTCCGGGGAAGCCACTTTATAAAATTGCCGACCTTACAGAACTTGAACTGAAAGTTTATGTTTCGGGCGATCAATTACCCTCTGTTAAGATCGGGCAGAAGGTTAAGGTACTTATTGACCGGGACAAAAAATCAAACCGGAATCTGGAAGGAATCGTAAGCTGGATATCACCGAAAGCGGAATTTACTCCTAAAATCATTCAGACAAAAGAAGAGCGTGTTGACCTGGTGTATGCAGTAAAGATCCGGGTTAAAAACGACGGTAGTCTAAAAATTGCCATGCCTGGGGAGGTCAATTTTTAGGACAAAGAGGGTTTGACGGAATCGGAGTAGGAAGGTTGGAGGGTCAGGCAGATAAAAGGGTTAAATTAACCCGGGGAATGCACAAACCATTCAATCAATCACCTAATTTATTGACTTAACCGATTGTGAGATACATTGAAAACAGGCATGTTAACCGGTTTTATTGCGGCATAAAAACGTTGCTTACCATTTGGATGAAAAATTATTCGTAAGATTGTATAAACAAAAACGACACCTATGAAATACATGATCATTGTAACATTAGCCCTAGTGGCAGCATTATTCCCCGCTAAGAGCAAGGCCCAGTCGCCTGCAGATAAAATTGTCGGTTATTACCTGACATTCGATGATGAAACCGGCGCCGAAAAATCGCAGGTTCAGATCTTCAAGAGTACAAACGGGAAATACTATGGTAATATCGTCTGGCTAAAAGAGCCCCTGAAGAATGGTAAAGCTAAAGTGGATGATAAAAACCCTGATAAGAAACTCCAGAGTCGAGCTATTCTCGGGCTTCAGATATTAAAGGACTTTACCTTCAGCAGCAGTGATAAGGAATGGAGCAATGGCAGCATCTATAATCCCAGCAGTGGTAAGACTTACAATTGTTATATGAATTTCGAGTCAGCCACTAAGTTGAAAATCCGTGGCTATATAGGAGCTGCCTGGATGGGTTTGGGTAAAACAGCTTACTGGACCAAGGAAGCAGCCTTGCGTAAGTAATAGCAGCCTCGATTTTACCGGGTTTCCAACCAGCTATGTTCATTTTTGTAATCTTAGATCCTTACTGATCGATAACAGCAAGCAAGCTGGTAAATTGGTCAGACAGTTGCTTATTTATCCTTTTATTCATGAGTCCATCGGTTAAGGTTGAACATCTTTTCAAGAGTTTCGGGAATACTGTGGCTCTTGATGATATCACCTTTGAGGTTCAGCCTGGTGAGTTGTTCGGATTCATAGGGCCTGATGGTTCAGGGAAAACAACGCTCTTTCGCATTCTGACTACCTTGCTTATTCCGGGTAGTGGTTCAGCTGAAATAGAAGGATTGGATGTGGTAAAGGACTTTCGGAAGATCCGTGATTTTCTGGGTTACATGCCTGGTCGGTTCTCCCTTTACCAGGACCTGACTGTGGAAGAGAACCTGAAGTTTTTCGCCGGAATATTCAAAACCACTCCGGAAGCGAATTATGAACTGGTTAAGGAAATATACAGCCAGATTGAACCATTTAAGAATCGGAGAGCAGGGAAGTTGTCGGGTGGAATGAAGCAAAAACTCGCACTTTCGTGCGCGCTCATTCATAAACCGAAAGTCCTGATCCTGGATGAGCCGACTACGGGTGTGGATGCGGTATCAAGGCGTGAATTCTGGGAGATGCTTGCACGCCTGAAAAAAATCGGGATAACGATCCTGGTTTCAACCCCCTATATGGACGAAGCCAGTCGCTGCGACCGGGTCGCTCTTATCCAGGGTGGTAAATTGCTCAGCATTGACGCGCCAGGAAAGGTCATTCTTGGGTTTGATCAGCCTCTCTGGGCAGTAAAGACTGATAACATCTATAATTTGCTTACGGATCTGAGGCGTTTTGAGGCCACCAGGACAGTTTTCCTGTTCGGACAATACGCTCATGTCACTATGAAAGGAAAGCTTGTCAGCGGTGATCCAATTACGCAATATCTCGAATCAAAAGGGCACAAACAGATAGAGGTTCATAAGACTGAGCCTACTATTGAGGATTGTTTTATGGAACTGATGAAATGAGAGGGGAGAGGTGAGAAGGGAGAGATGAGAAGTGAGCGGTGAGCGGTGAGAAGGGGAAATGGGGCATCTTAATGACAGAAATGAGAATTACAGCAGGTCTCTATTAACAAATAACAATTGACTCATAACCATTTAATAAGAAGATGCAACCCATAATTGAGGTCGAGAATCTTGTAAAAAAATTCGGGCCTTTCGTGGCAAATGATCACCTTACTTTCAATGTAGGGCAGGGAGAGATATTTGGTTTCCTTGGGGCAAACGGCGCAGGAAAAACCACCACCATGCGTATTTTGTGTGGCTTATCATCCCCAACTTCCGGCAAAGTGAAAGTGGCGGGTTATGATGTTTACACCCAAACCGAAAATATTAAGCGCAATATCGGTTACATGAGCCAGAAATTCTCCCTGTATGACGACCTGAGCATTGCGGAAAACTTCCAGTTTTATGGAGGAATTTATGGACTATCGGTATCGAAAATAAAAGAAAGGACAGAAGAATTACTGGGAAGACTGGGGTTCTCGGGAGAGAAAAACCGGATTCTCAAGGATATTCCGCTTGGCTGGAAACAGAAACTGGCATTCTCTGTGGCGGTTATCCACCATCCTTCCATTGTTTTCCTGGATGAACCAACCGGCGGGGTTGATCCAATCACCCGAAGACAGTTTTGGGAAATGATTTACGAAACGGCTAACGAAGGAATCACAGTGTTCGTTACCACTCATTACATGGACGAAGCTGAGTATTGCCAGCGTGTGAGTATCATGGCAGATGGAAAGATTGTAGCGCTTGACACACCCGGGAACCTGAAGGATACATACAAGGCGGCTACAATGGAGGATGTTTTTTTGATGATAGCACGCTAGAATAGGGACAAGGAGAAAGGGTGAAGGGGAGAGGGCGGGATGAGGAGAGGGCGCGATGATCAGATAAAGCAAGAGAATTTGTAAAATTGAGAGTGATATAATTGAGCACCTGGCACCAAGCACACAGCACTGAGCACCAGGCACACAGCACTTAGCACTGGTAATAAAAATCAACAAAAAGTAACCCCATGAAGGGCTTTATCATCAAAGAATTCTATCATATTTTCCGCGACTTGCGTTCTATGCTTATCCTTTTTGGTATGCCAGTGGTGCAGGTGCTATTGTTTGGATTTGCTATTTCGAATGAGGTAAAAAACGCTCCTATTGCTATTCTCGATCATTCTAATGATTATGTTACCCGCCAGATCAGCAGCAAGCTGCTTTCATCCGGTTTCTTTATCGCAAGCGATGCGGTTGTGGATGAAAGCCATATCCCTGAAATATTCCGCAAGGGAAAAGTGAAGGAGATCATTGTATTTGAGAGCAATTTCGCCCGTAACCTCGAAAAGGACCATGAGGCTCATATCCAGTTGTTAGCCGATGCCTCTGACCCCAATACGGCGAACCTCATAGTAAACTATACCAACGCTATCATCAATAATTACCAGCAGGAATACTTTGCCGGGCTGTCGCTCCCGGTTGAAATTACCACCGAAACACAGATGCTGTACAATCCGGGCTTAAAGAGTGTTTTCATGTTTGTACCGGGGATTATAACCATTCTCCTGATGCTAATTTCGGCTATGATGACCTCCATTTCCATTGCCCGCGAAAAGGAGATGGGAACCATGGAAGTATTGCTGGTTTCGCCACTGAGGCCTATGCAGATTATTGCTGGTAAGGTACTGCCTTATGTAATATTGTCATTTATCAACGCAGTTACAATCCTGATGATGAGTTATTTTATTTTCGGTATGCCGGTAAAAGGAAGCCTGCTGTTACTTCTTGCTGAAAGCATTCTTTTCATAGTAATGGCTTTATCTTTGGGGATTTTCATTTCCACGGTCAGTAACAGCCAGCAGATGGCCATGATGCTATCCATGTTTGCGCTGATGTTACCTACCATTTTGCTCTCAGGATTTATCTTCCCTATCGAAAATATGCCAATGGCTTTACAAATCCTGAGTAATATTATGCCGCCCCGCTGGTTCATCATCATCATCAAAGCCATTATGCTGAAAGGACTTGGATTGCAGTATATCTGGAAAGAAACCCTGATCATTGCCGGTATGACTTTGTTCTTTATCGGTTTGAGCGTGAAGAAATTTAAAATCCGTCTGGAGTAACCACTGAAACGAACTTGAAAACCATTTTTTACATATTACAAAAAGAATTCCGGCAGATTTTCCGGAATAAAACCATGCTACCCGTAATCTTCGTGATGCCGGTTTTACAGCTCCTTGTACTTGCATTTGCTGTTACTTTTGAAATCAGGAACATCAACCTGGTAGTGGTTGACCAGGACCATACTATGATGTCGAGGGCCTTAATTTCAAAATTCAAAGCTCCCACATTTTATACGATAAAAGGCTATTCTCAAACCTATGACCTTGCCGCGGAGCAGTTGAAAGTCGGGAAGGCGCACCAGGTGCTGGTCATCCCGGAAGGATTTGAAAAAGACCTGGTAAAGGATACAAAATCAAAGGTTCAGCTGGTTACCAATGCCATCGACGGCAGTGCGGCAGCTATAATGAATGCGTATGGCATGAATATCATCATGGATTATAACCAGGACCTGGTTGTTGAAACCATGGGAGGCGAGGAATTCAGTCAACCATTCAAAATAAGTTATTCATACTGGTTTAATCCACAGCTCAACTATACCACTTATATGGTACCGGGGATCCTGGCATTGCTGGTGACCATTATAGGTTTATTCCTGTCGTCGATGAACGTAGTGCGCGAGAAGGAAATCGGGACCATAGAGCAGATCAATGTTTCACCCATAAAAAAATACCAGTTTGTAGCTGGGAAACTTCTGCCATTCTGGTTCATTGCTCTTTTTGAACTGGCATTCGGATTAACACTGGCGCATATAATCTTCGATATACCGATGATTGGCAGCCTCTGGCTTGTGTTTGGTGTAGCCTCTGTTTACCTTTTTGCGACTCTCGGAATAGGGCTTTTTATTTCGACCTTGGTAAATACCCAGCAGCAAGCCATGTTCCTGGCCTGGTTTTTCGCAGTGGTTTTTATCATGATGAGTGGTCTTTTCACCCCGGTCGAAAGCATGCCAGGCTGGGCCCAGCAGCTGAACCTGATCAATCCCATTGCCTATTTTATCAGGATGCTGCGCATGATCCTGCTGAAAGGTTCACAGTTTTCGGATATCAGCCGTCCTTTCTTCTCCGTTGTGATTTATGCTGTAATAGCATTGACGCTGGCGGTGTGGAGGTACCGGAAGGTTTCTTAGAAGGATAAGTTGATTTAGATAACGAGAAGAGGAGGCGAGGGAGAGATGGAGCGATAGGGTGACGGGGCGATGCTAGAAATTCGGATAACCTTTACCTTATAACCGATTCCTGATAGCTAATTTCTCTCTTCCTGCTTCACTTTCCCCATGATACCGAAAGCAAAAGCCAGGCTTTGTTCAACAGGAATGAAGGAATAATTGAATTGTTTTGAGAATTTTTCGGCTGAATAGAAGGATTTCGCCTGTACCGAACGGACATTTTCACGCGATACAAGAGCCCGCTGCCCTGCAATACGGCACCTGAGCCATTCCAGTCGCCAGATAGCGCTGAAAGCCAGCGTCCCCAGACGAACGGATGGCGGTTTTTTCCCGAGAACTTCTGCTGCTTTGGAAAAGAATTCGCGAAGCGACAGGTTTTCGGAGTTCAGGACAAAGCGTTCGCCGGAAACAGGACTGTCCATCAGCAGAATCATTGCTTTTGCCACATCACGTGCATCCACATATCCATTCACGCCTTCGTTATAAAAAGGTAACATCTTCTCAATATTCAGGAACAGAGAGTTGGTCGCTTCCGGCAGGCTCCCGGCGCCTAAAATCACTGATGGGTTTACAATAACAGCATTCAGACCTTCCTCAATTCCACGCCATACTTCCCGTTCGCCGCCGTATTTGCTGATGGCGTAACCACTGTTTCGTTTCGAAGTTTTCCATCGTGAATTTTCATCAATTATTCCTTCCTGCTCCGAACGACCAAGTGCAGCGATAGAACCGACATGGCATAGTTTTTTGATCCCTTGCTGGAGGCAGGCGTTGACAAGGTTAGCAGTGCCGTCCACGTTTGTTTTAAGCATGGCTTGGTTATCGCGGGGATCGAACGAAATAAATGCGGCACAATGATATACCTTTTCGATTCCCTCCAATGCGGTATGTAAGGAATAGAAATCACGCACATCGCCTTCAACCCATTCGATACGTGTAAGTTGACCGGATGTACCTTTAAAACAATTGAAAATGTTTTTCAGGTCATCCCTTTGCTTGCCCGGGCGAATCAATGCTCTTACCTTCTCACCTTTTAACGTGAGTTCATTCAGCAAGTAAGTACCTAATAAACCTGTTCCGCCGGTTACTAATATCATAAGGCAAAACTAGTGAAATAAACCTTGAGTACGAATTCACCCGGTCCTGAACTTAGTGCTGGCTAAATTATAGGGAGGAAGGTTTCAGTTTTAAACTGCATTGATATCTGGACAAGAGTAATAAGCAGAACTTGAAAATGCGAAACGATAGAACGCTTCAACTTTATTATTCGTAATTCATTAACCGACACATTATTAAAATCAAGCACTAATTAGTGAATGATAAATTGCCGAGTATTCTAACACCGGTAAAAAAAGTAATAACAAATGAAAAGAATGTGGCTTTTCCTGAATTAAGAATTATTGTCCCGAACATTTACCGGTATTCACAAGCAGCAAATCAGCAAGCCCGATGGCAGTTACTGCTTCAACAATAACCGGCACGCGGAGCGCAATGCAGGCATCATGGCGACCTTCCACTTTCATCATTTCTACTTCTCCGGTTTTGAGACTTATGGTTTGTTGAGGCAACGAAATGCTGGAAGTCGGTTTTACCGCTACCCGGAAAACGAGATCATTCCCATTGGTAATTCCGCCATTGATACCACCGGCATTATTTGTGAGCGTTTTGCCGCTTTCGCTGATATACGGGTCGTTGTGCCGGCTGCCACGAATGCTGGTGGCGGCAAATCCGGATCCAAATTCTATGCCTTTGATGGCAGGAATTGAAAATACAAGGTGGCTAAGAACTGATTCAACACTATCGAAAAATGGTTCACCAAGCCCGGCAGGAATCGCTGTAGCCGTGCACTGGATCAAACCGCCCAATGAATCACCTGTACCCTGTATGGATTCCAAAGCCCTGGCAATATCTTTTTCCCCGCCGATTTCCAGTATTTCAGAATGAATGCTTACAGGATCAATCATTTTTTTTGCGACAACGCCTGCTGCTACCAATCCCAATGTTATGCGTCCTGAGAAATGACCACCTCCGCGGCGGTCGTTGAAGCCGCCAAACTTTAGGCGTGCCGTGAAATCAGCATGACCGGGGCGGGGTGTGTTCCTGTAGTTTTCGTAATCGGATGAATTGGTATCGTTGTTTGTGAAAAAGACAGTCAATGGCGTTCCCGTGGTGAAGCCCTCATAAATTCCGCTCATAATGGCAGGAATATCGGCTTCCTTCCGGGCTGTGGTACCCGTAGCTCCTGAACGGCGACGTGAAAGATCCGGTTCAAAATCGGATTCCGACAAAGAAATACCAGCGGGAACTCCATCAAGGATAACACCGATACCACTGCCGTGCGACTCACCAAAAATGGAAATACGGAAAATCCGACCAAAAGAGTTCATAAAGCAGGGATTTTAGAGATAGTGCTAATTTAAGATGTTTTGCTGAAAGTCAGAAGAAGGGTAAAAGAAGATAAAAGACAAAAGTAAAAAGATAAAAGTCTTCAGACCCGTAACTAAAAAACCGAATAATCATTCCTTTGCCCCTTTGCCAGTCCTTTGCGTCACTGCGGTGAAGATTCAGGAAGACCCGAAATAAAATTTTATTCAACCAATACCCCAAGTCTACTCAGGTCATGAAAAAATTCCGGGTATGATTTCGCCACACATTCAGCATTTTCAATGGTTACGGGTGCGTCGGATCCAAGTGCAGTGATCGCGGTCATCATGGCTATGCGGTGATCATGATGAGAATTCACGGTAGCTCCCCTGACTTTTCCGCCGTTGATGTGCATTACATCACCCTGAATATTGATTTGAATTCCGAGTTTCCCCATTTCCTCCCTAATAGCCTCTGCACGGTTGCTTTCTTTAAAGATAAGCCTTCCGACTCCAGCTATTTTGCTGGTTCCAATGCAGTATGCTGCCAGGGCTGCCATAGGCAGAAAAAGATCGGGACAATCAGATGCATCAAAATCGAAAGCATTCAATCGTGTTTGTGACACTGCGATGGAATCATCATTTATTACCAGATTCACCCCGGATATTCGCAAAGCCTCCAGGATTGCAAGATCCGCCTGACAGCTGCCGCGATTCAAGCCATGTACTTTAATATTTCCATTTATTGCAGCCGCTGCCAGCAGGAATGCTCCGCCGCTCCAGTCACCTTCAACGGTGTATTCATGTGCCATATATTTCTGATTACCGGGAATATGGAAGATTTCATACCCCTTATTTCCGATAGAAATGCCAAATTCTTCAAGCACTTCAAGGGTCATGGAGACATACGGCTTGCTTTTCAGGTTGTTAACCTGGATTTCAGAGTTTATCCGGCAAAGAGGCAAGGCCATAAGCAATCCCGTTAGCAACTGTGAACTGACAGATCCGTCGATTACTGCTTTACTGCCTATCATGGGGCCTTTCAGACTGAAAGGAAGAAATCCGCTGGAAGATTCGAACTGAACTCCGAACTGCATCAACGCCTCTCCGATCATATGAATAGGTCTCCTGAACAGGGAGCCTGATCCATTGAAAGTTATCCTGGAATCTCTTAATGCTGCAATAGGGGCAAACATACGCATGGCCAGGCCCGATTCGCCACAATTGAGCATATTGTTACTCATAGGAAGACCTCCTTTTATATTTATCTGACCGGAATCCTGAATAATATCTGCTCCCAATTTCCGGGCAATGTCTATAGCGGCAAGGGCGTCATTACAAAAGGATGGATTCAGGATTGTAGTTGACCCATCTGCCATTAATCCTGCTGCAATAGCCCGTTGCGTCATGCTTTTGCTTGGTGGCGAAGTAATGTTTCCGGTAGCCGATGAAGGATGAATGGTTTTTATCATAGTTTTGCAGCAGGTTCCGCGTTTTTATTGACGATTTCAGATTGAGGAAAGCAAGGAAGATTATCAGCCGGCGGGTAAACATCAAATTTCCTGATTATTTTGTTACGATAGAAATTGATTGGATATTTAAATCCTGAGCAATCTGAAGATACTTCACTTATACCTGTATCCAGCTGATATACTGCTAATTAATTTTTTTTAATTCTTTAAAAATAATAGGAAGAAAGGGAAATTCATTGATTTCAATTAGAATCAATGAAAAGACTTGAATTTAATAATCTTATTTAAGAATATTTTTTCCTTTACCCTTATCAAATCTCCAGTCATTCTTATCTTAGCCAATTCAAAACCTCCTAACCTATGAATATAGTAAAATCAGTTTTTCTGACCTCCATAGTGATATTCTCAGCCATGCAGGCTCATTCGCAACTGGAAGCCACATCCGCCTCAGCCGTGGCGACAAATGATGACGGAACTAAAGACGAAATGGCTAAAGAAGTTAAAGAAGCCTTTCTGCATTCCTGGAAAAGTTATATGACCTATGCCTGGGGAACGGATGCCCTCATGCCCCTTTCAAAAAAGGGACATAACTGGTACAAAACAAGCTTGTTGATGACCCCGGTTGATGCCTACGATGTAATGATAATCATGGGGTTGAAAGATGAGGCCGCTGAAGCAAAGAAACTGATTTTCGAAAAACTCCGGTTTGATGTGGATATGGATGTGCAGAACTTCGAAGTTTCCATTCGCATTTTGGGCGGATTGCTTTCGGCCTATGAACTCGATGGTGATGAACAGTTCCTAAAACTTGCTAAAGACCTGGGCAACAGGCTGATAAAATCATTCGATTCGCCTACCGGGATGCCTTATCGCTATGTGAACCTGATGACAGGCAAAACAAGAGGGAATATCTCGAACCCGGCCGAGATCGGAACATATATAATTGAATATGGAATCCTGAGCCGCCATACCGGAGACAAAAAGTATTTTGAAACCGCCAAACGCGCAATGGTGGCATTGAATAAGCTTCGTTCCCCGTTGGGGCTGACCGGCAGCCAGATTGATGTGCAAACGGGCAAATGGATCAATACCAGCAGCCATATCTCAGGGGGAATTGATTCATACCTGGAATATATGCTTAAAGCCGGAATTCTCTTCAACGACAAAGAGATGACGGAAATGTGGCAAACCAGCCTGGCATCCGTAAACAAATACCTGGCTGATGAGAAACCCAGCGGTTTCTGGTACGGGCATGCCGATATGAATGAGGGTAAAATTACTGCTACTTCTTATGGTTCGCTGGATGCATTTTTTGCCGCCAGTCTTGCATTGGGAGGTGATCTGAAACATGCCGAAGCCCTTCAGGAATCGAATTACAAAATGTGGATGTTATATGGGATTGAGCCGGAAGGCCTTGACTATGTTAAAATGGAACCAACCTCGCCGTCGTATGCGCTACGCCCCGAAAATATTGAATCAACCTATTATCTCTACCAGTTTACGCATGACGAAAAATATACAGAGATGGGGAAAACCATGTTCAGGAACCTTGTAAAATTCTGCCGGAATGATGTTGGTTTCTGTGCGCTGAAAAGCGTGAAGACGATGGAAAAGGAGGACGAAATGGAAAGTTTTTTCCTGGCTGAAACCCTGAAATATGCCTACCTGTTATTTGATGATGGCAAATCGCTTGACTTTAACAAGGTGATTTTCAATACCGAAGCTCATCCCTACCGAAGGTAAAAACGTTCGTCCGTACTAAAACAAAACGCTTATCACCGTTTGAAGGCGATACGCGTTTTCATTTTTTGAAGATTTACTTATTTCATACTGATGCACCTGTTCTATGCCAAATCAGTATGAAGACTTTTTACTTTTCTTCTTGGGCTTTTGCCTCAGGGTTACTTTCCTTGCTGAACATGTGGCCGCATCTTCCGGAATAGGCCTTGCGCTCTTCGGGCGAAAGATTATGCCAGCGGTGAGCCATCCAGTGGCCCCTGCCTGCATCATTGGGTCCGCAGGCTCCCCCTGCATGGGCAAAGCGCATATTATGCCCGTGCCATCCGTGGCTGCCTTTGTGGCCGAAGAGAAGCTTTGCCAGGATAAAGATGCCGGCTGCCTGGATGAAAGTGATTGTTCCCAGCCCGAACAGGGCAGGCATAAGCCAGTTCCAAAGTCCCATGGTGACAAAAGAAGCCAGGGCTACAAATGCTATCGGGACCAGGACGAATAAAAATCTGAATTTGCGTTTCATAGTTTTAAAGATAATTTGTGTTGTGTTTTCGAGAAAACGATTCAAGATATTTCTATCTCTAACCTTGCTTTCTGAAGATGAAGACGAATACAAACCGGGAATACTTTAATATTAAACATTAAGTGTTTGGTGTTATTCATTAATCTATTGATAATGATTAACATATAACATTAAATGAAAATGTCTAAGGATATGAAATCGCTGAATCCTTTATCATTAATCATTTCGTGTTTAATGTTTTTCTTTTAATCAGCAAACAAAAAGCCCGGCATCGCGTCTGATTACCGGGCCCGTTTTATAGCGGAACAGTTTACTGATTCCTGTGCTCACAGCGGGATCTCCATTCTTCCCTGAATTTCTGCTTTTCTTCATCATTCATCGCCATCCATTTTTCTTTCTTCAGCCGGGCTTCAGCAAAATGAGATCTTCCTCCCTTGTGGTGGAATCCGCCAAACAAAATCCGGCAAAGGGCCAACAGTCCGAGCGACTGCCAGTAGGAAATGATACCCGCATGAGCAACATCCGGCAATATTGCGTTCCATAAAAACTGCACTACTGCAGCCAATACCAGGAAAATTACCGGGATGAAGACCAGGAAATGGAGCTTCCTTTTATGCCAGCCGGTTGTTTGTGGATGATTGTGAAACATGGTTATGTTGATTTAAAAGTTCAGAAATTCGTTGTATAAGCTTTCGAGCCTCTTTCGTAAATGCTTTACGGCGTATCCTTTACGGGAAATTATCGTTTTCAGGTTTTCGCCTGTTCTGTCGGCAATTTCCTGCAGGGTCATATCTTCCAGTTCATTCCAGACAAAGACCTGTCGCTGGTTTTCGGGAAGTTCATCGAGGGCTGTGAAAAGTTCTTCCCAAAAGACTTCCCGGAGCTGTTCGGTTTCGGGATTGGTGGTATCGGCCAGCAATATTTCTTTCAGGTTCCACTCGCCATCCTCATCTTCGTAGCCAAGGTCTTCGAGCAGATCCGTGGATTTTTTCCGGTAACTGTCGGTGATCTTATTCCGCGCTACCCTAAATAGCCAGCCACTGACCTGTTCGATTTCGTCCAGGTTAACCACATTACTTAGCTGGTACCATACATCCTGCAGGATATCTTCGGCATCTTCATCGGATTTTACCTTCTTGCGGATAAAACCGAAAAGTCGCTTCCCATAGCTTTTTACAGCGGTTAAAATTTGTTGGTTCTGGGCATCAGCCATCAAGATGTTCTCTGAAGCTATCATTGTGCAATGATAGACGAATGAAAGATAAAATTACTTTGAAAGATAGTGAAAAATATTAGTCGGATGCTTGTATGAAGAATCCGGAAACGTAAGACTATCCTAAAGAACATCGCTCCCTCGCTCCCTCGCGCTCTCACCGTCTAGTTCACGTTATTATTATCTTCAGGCTTTGTGTCGTTTTTATTTTCATTAGAATAAGAAGGGTTAAAAGCAAGGTAATCATACACTTCGCTGAAAACAAACAATATAGCATAAATTATCAGGAAAATAATGCCAATAGTATCATCAGCATTGGGATTAATGTAATAATGATGATATGCCATCATCCCTATCAATAAAAGGCAAATTGTAATAAGGGTAATTCTTATCGTCCATCTTGTTCTTTTCGTTCCTGTAGGGTTCATTATTTAATAAAACAAGGTTAGGTAGCAGACAGGTATTGTTTAATAAACGGCATTTTCGTCAATTAAGCATTGAAGTATAAGTTTGCTTTAAACGCGCAACAATTTGAATTGTTCAATGATTTTTTATAAAAATGAATTAAAAGATGCTATTTGCTCTTTTTAAGTGCATCCAGGTATATCTTGCGGATGCTGTTTTTCTCTTCACGTTCAATGATTGCTTCGGCAGCAGGGATCAAATCTTTGTTTTGAACGGTTTTCAGTTTAATAATGTGTCTCAGTGCAAATGCTGCGCTCCAGCGGACAACCGTTCCGGGGTATTCGGTGTTGATGAGCAGGTTTTTAATGGCCACATCCAACCGGGCAGGAAATAAATGAGATATATTTCCAAGCAGCCGGGCGGCTTCCCATTTGATGCGCGGAGCTTTTGCCGACAAACAGGCTGTAGCGAAATCCAGGCAATCAGGTGTCGCCAATGCCGGGTTGGTTTTGGTGGCGTATTCAATTGCCTCCACACAGGTAGCTTTCACAGGGTCTTTTGATTCCCGGGCAAATGCAATCAGCTGTTCCAGGTTAATTTCTCCTGAAAGCAGCATTTTACTCAGGATTTCAGTCTTTTGGGCAGGTTTGAACTGCCTGTCGTTAAGGATCTCTATGATTTGCATGTTCAACGAATGAGTTTAGTTAATGCCTGTAAATGAGCAAATTTATACTAAAATGTAGTATTTATCTGGTTTGACGAAACAACTATTAACCATGAGATCAACGGAATATTGAATGGTTTCCTGAATAAGTTCTGAACGAAATCTTTAGAAATAAGAAAGATGGATTGGTGTTCTTTTGCGGGAGGTTTTCGATCCCGGGAATTCATTATTGCCTTGTTGTGATATATTCCTTCAGATCCGATGTAAGGATTCGCTCCAGTTCACAGTAATTATCTGATGCGGTTTCTGTAAAAAGAAACCCGAACAACGGGAAAGCAGTGAAATCAATTCTCCTTAATTCAAGAGGTTTGTGAAACCGGGCAAGGAGTTTCTCATAATCAAAGGATTCAATATCAATTCCTTTTACCCCGGTTGAATTATTCAATACGATCAGGCTGAAAATGGTTGAATCGTTCGTTTCCAGGATCTTGTCCCAGTCAGGTTTCAGGTTGTTCAGGAAATATTCATACGAATTAATACCATAGGCATACCAGGTCGTATCCGCCGTGGTACACCATCCGCCGAAGCGTAAAGGATTTATTTCGATGGGAACAAGGTTGCCGTTGTCATCAACCCTTACTTCCACATGTAGCGGGAAATTCTTCAGTTTTACCAGGTTGCCGATCTGCTTAAGGAAATCATTAAAACGCATGAAGTTTTCCCTGATAACAGCCGTGGATGTAAGATAAACCCTGTCGCTCACATCGTCGCCTGATGAAAAAACATGCTTCAGGATATTGAGGATGACGGTCTCGCCCTTTTCATCATAATAGGCGTCAAAAGCGTACTCGGTGCCAGTGATATATTGCTCGATGATAAAAGTGTTGGTGTTCAGCACTTCTGTAGGGTAGAGTTCTTTTACATCATGGATATCAGCACGGATCCGGTTTTTTATTTCCTCCCAATCCCTGTCATTGTTAACTGTATAAACGCCCAGGCTGAAAAAACCAACGGATGGTTTAATTACGAAGGGCTTGGGAATGGCGGTGATGGAAAGATCGAAGATATTCTCCAGCGCCACTTCCCTGAAATACAATCCGGGGAAAAGGGGTTGCGTCAGTTTCCTGAAAGCGACTTTATCCTTGAACAAAGTGACCACACGCGGCAGATCGGTAAATCCCAGGTTATTAATGATCCAGTTAATCGAGTTTTCGGAATTGGTGTATATGCGGAGGTCCTTGTTTCCCCTTGCATAAGCAATGACTTCTGCTTCGGTTAGACAAAAGGATTCTGAACCTGAATCAAAATGCAGTGGTCCGGAAGGCTCAAATACAGGGAAGTTGTTTTGCCTGATGGTTTGTAACAGGAATCCGGAAACGTAAGGCAGGTCGAGGAGGATCATGGAGTGTATTGAGATCAGAAAGTGAGGATGTTATTGATGTCCTTTGTGATACTTAGTGCTATCCTCGTGATCCTTTGTGGTTAAATAAATGAACCACAATTGATCACAAATTTCACCCAAAAGGCCTCAAAGATAAAAAGTAAAAAAGCCGACTAATAATATTTCTTATCAGGATTACCAGATTTTTACTCTCAGGTTTTCAGGCCTCCACATTGCATCACCTTCTTTTACACCGAATGCTGTGTAAAATTCCGGCATATCTGATAAAGGACCTATCACCCGGAACTTTGCCGGGGAATGCTCATTGCTCTTCACCTGGTTGGCGATGGCTTCGGGACGTGAATTGATCATCCAGGCCAGGGCGTAACCCAGGAAGAATCGCTGATCGGGTTTCATCCCGGCAATGATCTCATTCTTTTTGAATTGACTGGTTTTCCGGAATGCTTCAAATCCCATGCTGATACCGGCCAGGTCGGCGATATTTTCACCCTGGGTCATTTCACCTTTAATATGCAGGCTGTCGACAGGCATATAATTATTAAACTGTTCCACAATCAGCTTGGTCTTGGCATAGAATTTAACACTGTCGCTGCTAGTCCACCAATTGTTCAGGTTACCCTCTTTATCATACTTACTTCCCTGGTCATCAAAACCATGGGTGATTTCGTGCCCAAAAGTTGAACCCCCGATTACTGAGTAAAGAATCGCATCGTCGGCCAGCACATGTTCAAATCCCGGGACCAGGATATTGCAGCCAGGGACACAGATTTCGTTATTCGACGGGTTATAATAGGCGTTATAGGTTTGCGGGTACATTCCCCATTCGGCGCGGTCAACGGGTTTGCCGTATTTCGAAATCATGAAATTGAACTGCCATTGCGAAGCGCTGATTACGTTCTTTAGGTAGGAAGCCCGGTTGATTTCGAGGGAGCTCATATCTTTCCATTTATCGGGATAACCGACTTTCATCGCGATGCCGTTGAGTTTCACCAACGCCTTTTCCTTGGTAACCGGGCTCATCCAGTCAAGGGCCTTTATTCTTTCAGCATATACTTCCTTGATTGAATTACCGATTTCGAGGAGTTTTTCCTTAGTCCCTTTAGGAAGGTATTCCTTTACGTATACCTGGCCAATGAGTTCGCCCAGCGATCCGTCGGTCTGCTCAACCACGCGTTTCCATCGGGGTTTGGGCTCCTGCACGCCACCCAGAATCTTTGAGTAAAAATTAAAGGATTCCTGGTAGGTTTTGTCATCCAAGTAGGGCGACAGATTGCTCATCAGGTGAAATTTCAGGTAGTTCTTCCAGTCGTCCAAAGGAAATGATTTCAGGTAACTGTTGAATGCGGTCAGGAATTCAGGTTGGCCGACAATAACACTGTCCAGGGTTTTCAGGCCGATAGTTTGGGTGAAGATAGTCCAGTCGAAGTTGGGGGCAGTTGTCTTAAGCTGTCCAAATGTGAGTTTAGTATAGTTTTTCAAGGGGTCGCGGGTATCTTCCGATTTACGGGACGATTTGGCAATAGCCATTTCCAGCTTCATGCTGTTTTCAGCAGCCTTCTTGGCTTTAGCGTCGTCATAACCCATGATTTTGAACATGTTCGCCATATGTTCCTCAAACTTCTCACGAATCATTATAGCCCGTTTGTCGGTATCGAAATAATAGCTTCGGTCATAAAGACTAAGTCCTCCCTGGTAAAACCTTGCGGCATTTTTACTGCTTATCCGATCATCCTGGCCAACATAAAAACCAAAAAAGGCCGAACCTGTTACTGCCCGGAATTCAGCGGCTACTTTTGAGAGCCCTTCCAGGTCTCTGATCTCATCAATTCTCGCAAGTTGAGGTTTGAGATCTTCGATTCCCTTTTTATTCAGGCTGATGCTATCCATTCCTGCGTAATAATAATCGCCGATTTTCTGTTTATCGCTGCCTTTTGAAGCATCTTTCAGAGCTGCGGATGATTTGCAGATTGTTAAGACCTGGTCATTGATGGTATCCTGGATCATCTGCCAGAGGCCGTTACTTTGCTCGCTGGCAGGGATCGGGTGCTGCTTAAACCATTTGCCGTTGGCAAACAGGAAGAAATCATTGCCTGGTTTAACGGTAGAATCAATGTGTGATGCAAGCGGATCAGGACCTTGCATTTTGTCAGAATTGTTGCATGAAATTGCGAGTACAATTATTAAAAATGAAGCTAAATAGAAAATGATTTTTTTCATTCTGTATTTGGTTTTATTGGTTAAGGCAAGATTGGTTCTGACAACGGATACCATGTTCTGGTTGCAGGAGTTGGTAAAGGAAAGTCAACAATTAACCAGTATGTATGATCAGTCAAATGTATCAAATAAATGATTGAAGAATAAGTGGTGTTATTTGATATTATCATGAACTTGTTTTCGGTTTCAAATCCTTTATTAACTCTTTGCTTTCAAGCCTTTTTAACCAGCGATAGCTGAAGAACCCAAGTACGGCCATTCCGACAAGGAAGAGCGGATAAGCAATCTTCCAGTGATCGGAACCGGTCATCATGGAATATTCTGACATTCCACCAACCCCTGAAAGCAGGGTAAGCGGCATAAAGATGGTTGTAATAAAGGTAAGGCGTCTCACCGTGGCATTAGTCTGATTGGCCGAACGCGCCATCTGGTTATTCAGCAGCGAAAGGTTCATTTCCATGAGGCTGGTTACAATTTCGCGGTAGGTTTCAGTGAGTTCAAAAAAACGGGCCAGGTGATCGTAAATGTCCCGGTAATGGAAGATGGCTTTTTCGCTGATATAGGGGCAATCCTTGCGACAGATTTTTAACAGGATCTCTCTTTCATGGAACAGGCTTTTGCGGATTGTGAGCAGGTTCCGACGCAGATGCTGCAGCTCCGAAAGGTCAAATTCAGCAAGGTTTTGCAGCATCTGGTCTTCGGCATTATTCAGATCATCTTCAAGAGCCTCTACGGCAATAAATTTTTCATCTACAATATGGTCCAGGATGATATGCATGAGGAAAGCCGGGCCTTGCTGTACTTTCTCAATGTTCCTTTCTACCATCTGTTCAATGTTCTCCATTAGGACCCGGCCGCCTGGACCCCTGTGGTTCACGGTTATCAGGAAGTTATTACCGA
>JANXXZ010000175.1 GCA_025350385.1 Bacteroidales bacterium | reverse complement strand
TTCAATTCACTTCCTTGAAGATGTGCTGGGCTGGATTGCGGTACTCCTGGTATCAATAATCCTGCGATTTTATGACATACCTGTGCTGGATCCTATACTCTCACTTTGCATTACACTTTTTATCCTGTTCAGGTTGTTTGGTAGCCTGCGCCAGACTTTCCGGATTCTGCTCCAGGGTACTCCCGATGCAAACCAGGCAGGGGATATCAGGAAACACATTCTCAACATCCCCGACGTGAGTGACCTGCATGACCTGCATGTATGGACCATGGACGGAAGTTACCATGTAGCAACTATACACATTGAAGTTGCAAATGAGCTGAGTTTAACGGATACTGAAATCCTGAAAGAAAAGGTAAGGGATGAACTTCAGAAACTGGGGATTGAACATGCAACTCTCGAAATTGAACTTCAGGGGCAGAATTGTGTTATGCATGACTGTTAGCCACAATGACTGATGTCGGATTAAGTGGTCAGGCTCCTATATTACACCTACCACTTTCACCTGCCTGATGACTTATGCCTATTGCCTAATGCCTTTTGTCTTTACTTAACCAAATCAATATCAATCCCTTTTTCAAATGGAAAAATATCTTTTCAAAACCAGCCTGAAATGCAATGGCTGTATTAAAGCGATTACACCCGGACTCGAAAGGATTGCTGAAATTAAACAATGGAGTGTAGACCTTGAATCAGCCGATAAAGTCCTTGAAGTTGATTCAAACGAAGATATATCCGTGCAGGTAATTGATAGTGTAAAAAAAGCCGGCTATGATATCAGCCGGCTATAAATATTGAATGTATTTGGTTGAATTTAGGGAAGCCGGGAGGCAACAATATCCCAGTCAACAAGATTCCAGAAGGCAGCCAGGTAGTCTGGACGACGGTTCTGGTAGTCGAGGTAATAAGCATGTTCCCATAAATCACAGGCAAGAAGTATGGCCTGTCCTTCGCGCATAGGGTTACCGGCATTACCGGTTTGCACTATAGTCAGAGAATTATCGGGTTTCATTGTAAACCAGGTCCATCCGGATCCGAAAAGATTAATGGCGGCATCAGTAAACTTAGCTTTAAACTCATCATAAGTACCGAAATCGCGTTCAATCAATTCCAGCAGGTCTCCCTGGGGAGCAGTATTACGCCTGCCGGAAAATCCTTCCCAGTAAAAGGTATGGTTCCAAACCTGGGCACCGTTATTGAAAACCCCACCCGTTGCTTGTTTAACAATTGTTTCGAGCGTTGAATCTTCAAACTGTGTTCCGGGTACCATTGCATTCAGTTTGGTAACATAAGTCTGATGATGCTTGCCATAGTGAAATTCAATGGTTTTGGCGCTGATATATGGCTCCAGCGCATCAGGCGAATATGGCAGTTTAGGTAATTCGAATGTCATAATTTCTAATATTTAAGGTTAAACATATCATTTATAAACAAGTGTAAAGTTAATACGTTTTTAAGTGAGAGCGTACATTTCATCAAAAATTTCCCGTTAAAAACATCCTTACCATGCTAAAAACAAGTTACCTATCGGGAGTTTTCATTGAAATAAACAATTTTAACTAAACAGAACCCAGATGTAAATCGCCCTTTAATATTGATTGATCAAACTGTTTCCTAATTTTACGCTTAGGTTTTACCTAACACGACCATGACGTTCCTGAGTATCATTCCTAATGATTTTAAAGCGATAAAGGGCATATTTTCATCACTTCACTCGCGAAACTACCGGCTCTATTTCACCGGCCAGGGCATTTCGATGGTGGGCACTTGGATGCAGAATATTGCCATGAGCTGGCTGGTATACCGGCTTACCGGGTCAGTATTCCTGCTGGGACTGATCGGCTTCACCAGCCAGATCCCTACTTTTGTCCTGGCTCCTTTTTCCGGGGTGCTGACCGACAGGTACAACCGCCTGACTATTATGAAACTGACCCAGCTGGCTTTCATGCTGCAGGCGTTAACGATAGCATTGCTGGTGTTATTCAACCTTATTGAGGTATGGCATATCGTCGTTCTGAGTCTTATTTTCGGCTTTATCACCGCCTTCGATGCACCCGCCCGGCAATCGCTGGTTATCCGCCTGATTGATAAACCCGAAGATCTTGGTAACGCCATAGCGTTGAATTCTGCAATTTTCAACGGCGCCCGACTCATTGGCCCCGCAATAGCAGGGTTAGCAATTGCTGCATTTGGGGAAGGAATATGTTTTTTACTCAATGCCATCAGCTTTATTGCTGTTATCATTGCTTTAATGAAAATTCAAATTACAGTTAAAGAAAAAATAACGGTACATCCAGGTAAATTCAGGGAGAGTTTCAGGGAAGGATTTCAATACACTTTTCAATCGGTTCCCATCCGCACATTAATTATTCTACTTGCCTTCCTTAGCCTTTTCGGATTTCCTTATATTATTCTTTTACCTGCCTATGCCAGGGAAATTCTACATGGTAGTTCCGACACCCTGGGATACCTGATGTCGGCCATGGGTGCCGGTGCACTGATAGCCGCACTGATAATGGCTGCACGCAAAACAGTAAGGGGATTGGGCAGAATAATAGCCTTAAATATCAGTTTATTAGGCTTAGCGGTGGTGTTGGCATCGTTTTCCACAAGGTTGCACTTTTCACTCATTGTGTTCTTTTTTGGAGGACTTTCCATGATCCTGTCGGTTGCAGCCATAAATACCATGTTGCAAACCATAGCCGATGAAGACAAGCGTGGACGTGTTATGAGTTTTTATGCCATGGCTCTCATGGGCACTACGCCAATCGGTAACCTGCTTGCGGGAACTATTGCCAGTGGCATCGGAATCCCGCATACCTTGTTGATTTGCGGCGTCCTGACCGTTGTGGCGGGACTATGGTTCCAACTTAACCGCAGAACATTGAAGAAGTACATTCGGTCTATTTATATTAATAAGGGAATACTTCCGGGTCTCCCTGCGGATCTTCACTGACGCGGGATTGCAAAATCAGGAGCATCGGTTTTCAACGGATAACTTAAAACCGTGTCAGAAGATATCTGGTCGACCTGCCTGATAATTTTAACTGCAATCGGATGGCATTTATCCAAATTTTATAGTAACTTTAACTATCAGAGGCAACTGCTTGCCTGGATCTGCCCGATAATATTTAATATCTCACACAAACCTGCCTTTAGTAAACAACAACAAATGAAATCATTAGTCGGAGCCTTGATTATCAGTATTTTCGCCCTTGCCGGGATAACACAGAATGTAGAGGTTAAGAATAACTACTTTTACATTGACGGACAGAAATTTTTCATAAAAGGAATCGGTTATGAAGCCGGTGCATTGCCCAGACAATTACCCTGGAATAAGACCTATAACCCGGGTCAACTGCAATTTGATATTCAACGGATCCTGTCCGCCGGATATAATACGATCCGCACCTGGGCACCGTTCTCGGCACAGGAGCTTGATTATCTTGACAACTTTAATATCAAGATTATCATGGGAATCTGGATCGATCCTGCCGGTAATTTTTCTGACCCGACATTTATAGCCAATGCTAAAGCCACTGTTTCGAATGTATTGAGCTATTCGAAAAATCACAATAACATTATTGCTTACCTGATAGTGAATGAACCATTGCCTGAAACCATTTTTGCAGCGGGTATCAATAATACCGTTGGTCTTTGGACGGAACTGATCAATATGATTCATGCGCAGCATCCCAACAGACCGGTAAGTATAGCCAATACCTCTAATGGTACTTATATTGATGCGAAAATATTTGATTTCAGCGCTTACAATGTATACATCTATAATCCGGTTACCGTGAATTTCCTCCATGGTTACAGGGATTTCACAAAATACTTACAGCAATTAAATGTACCGGGCCACCCCCTGATTATAACCGAGTATGGTTTATCCGTTTCACCTTCCGGGCCCGGCAACTGGGGTTATGGCGGCAACAGCTTCACCGAGCAAAAGGAAGGGATATTACACATGTATAAATCCCTGGTCGATGGAGGTGCAAGCGGATCCTGTGTATTTAATTACAGCGATGGGTGGTGGAAAGCAGGCAATGAATTTGTCCATGACGACGCCCCTGAGGAGTGGTTTGGCCTGGTAGGATATTCAAACCTGAACGATACTCACGGAGAGGAACGGCCTGTATGGAAAGCAGTAAAAGATTACCAGTCAGCGATCATTACACAACCATCATCCTCAGAAATATACTCAAACAATGTCCCCCTGGAGATCTTTTTCAATGATTCAATAAGCCGGATTGACATCCTGCTGGATAATTCTCTTTTCTATCAGAAGCAACTAATCAATACTTACCTGGCTGATACTCTCCGGTTCAATAATCTGCACATGAAGGATGCGATCCTGGTTTTTAATTGTTACGACAAGGCTGATTCGCTGATCAAAAGCGAAGAAAAAAACATCCTGATAACTGACCATACCGTCACTTTGCCGACAATTCAGATAACCACCAATTCTGATTTCTGGCAGACCGGCTCTGTTTATGTTAACTACATGATAAATAAATCACCTGACTTTACGACTGATCCGGAACTTGACTATATTTTTTATCCGCATGTGGGATTTAACTATGGCCAGAAATACCAGGCAGCAATGTCAGCCGATCCTCAGTTAAATATTTCAGGAACTTTTTACATGGATAACAGTGTAAACGTATTCACCCTGGGTGCGGCATTCAATGTATCCTACAATAGTTTCCATAAACGAATCGTAAACCAGGCGACATTTTCAAGGTACACAAATTCATACGGAGTAGATGAAATAATATCCTCACCGTTGCAGGTCCAGATTTCTCCTAATCCTGCATCGAAATGCTTCAACGTTTTATGCAATGAAAGTATCAGAACATCCTCCTTTGATTATGCCATATTTAATAATACAGGTATCCTGATAAAAAATGGACAAAAGAAGAAATGGAATCAGTCAATTGAAATCAGTGATCTGAATCCCGGCGCTTATATAATCAGGATTAACATTGATGGGCTCTCTTTGCCCGTAATAAAAAAACTGATAATTCTTTAGTTGCCGGGGACGACAGCCCGTTCATAATAACCCTGCTTAACAATCTCATCAAACCAAATTTGATAATCCATGTCCGTTCGGAGCTAATAACGCAATGAATGAGAAGTTAGGTACATATTTCCCTAATTTTGGTTTTAATTCACCGCAGCAGGAGCGGAATTCAGGACAGCAGTAGCCAATTGTTGCAGGTAGTAAGAACGAAACAGGCATAAAAACTTATTGAAACTTTATTTATAAATGGAATCGGAATTTGAATGGGTTTTAACAAATTCGTATAAGGCTGATATGATTTCCTATGTGTCAGCCCACCCGGAAGTTTTCAGGGAAGCA
>JANXXZ010000170.1 GCA_025350385.1 Bacteroidales bacterium | reverse complement strand
CTAGAATATCGGGTACATTATCAGAAAATAACTCAAATGATTTATTAACAACATCACTGACCCAGTCTCCACGCACATCAGGAAAAACAAGCCAGCCAAATACAACTGCAACAACTGATTTTAGAAAACTACGTGGTTTTGAAAAGGGTATTTTAGAAACGATTGACTGTACTTTATCGTAAACTGGTTGTCTAGTTCTGTATATAGTAACCTCTGACGGTATTTTATCTAGCATAAAGTCGGAAAGACTATTTATGTCCAATGTTACAATATCAATCTTATACCCAGCATTAAAAAGACCATTTATTAAATATACGTTTCTTATAGTTTGTGACTCTTCGACAGGAGGGATACTACTACTTATAAATAATACCTTTTTCACAAAAACGCCTAACCACACAATTTATTTACACTATATCTATTAATGCTGTTTATAATTAGTAACTTAACTAAAATATCTACATAATTATCATAATAACCGTATAATTTAAGTCAATGTGATGTGATATAAGCCAATTATATTTAATATAGAATACATTTTATTTTTTGCGATGTATAATACATTGAAATAATAATAAAAAACCCTTTGAGTTAATTTTGTACTATCATATCTCCCATAAATCTTCCAAAGACTTTCGTTCTCCAACGACCTAATATCTTGTAAGGTAGATGTTTTACTTGTTCCATGAATTCTAAAACAAGCAATACATTCATTTAACAAACCAAACGACTTCCGTTTAGCTAACCTAAAATACATGTCATAATCAAAACAATATTTTAAAGTTGAGTCGAAGCCACCAACTTCAAAAAAAATATCTCTCCTCCAAAAAGAAGCGGGTTGATTAAAACCACATCCCCAATAAAGTAACTTATTAAATGTAACATAAATACCGGCATTTAGGGCAGGTAAGCCTAGGCGATCTTTGATAATATTGTCTTTTGAATCAATAATTACACACCCACCAACAACACATTCCTTATCAGGATTTGAGATAAAATAATGGGCAACTTTTTGTAGACATCCAGGCAACAGCAAATCATCTGAATTGATCCATCCAATAATTTCACCCGTGCACCGTTCAAATCCTCGATATATAGCATCGGCTTGTCCATTATCTGGAGAACTCACCCAATAGGAAAGTTTATCGGCGTATCCTAATATAATATTCACTGAGCCATCATTACTACCACCGTCCATTACTATTATTTCAATATTTGAATAATTCTGAGAGGTAATCGAAGATAATGTTTGCCCAAGATACTGAGCTTGATTATAACTAGGTATTACAATGCTTATTTTTGGCAGTTTCAATTATTTCCTTCCCTATTTTTATGTTAGTCAGCTTTTAAAACAAATAATCCTAGTGCATAAAAGTCTTCGGCACCTTTTACAGACAGAGCACTCTTTTTATCGCACATTATCCATTTTTGCGATAACCCTTTACTCCAATATTCTTCTTTCAAAATTGAATACTCATTGAGTAACACCGGAAGAGATTTTTCACCATAAATACGATGATGAGGTGTGAATATAGCATCTTGACCGACTGGGATGGTTAACAACATAAAGCCAGTAGGTGTTAATAGGCTTTTTAACAGCCTCATTGCAGCTATGTCACCATCATTTTTTTCAGTAGAGCCATAACGACCACCTAAACCAACGTGCTCGACCATTGAACAATTCATGATAATATCAAAACGCTTATCACCAAAATCAATTTTGGTTATATCTCCCTTTATAAACGTAACATTATCCATATTATATTCAATATCCCGCATATCCACTGCTGTCACTTTATGACCTAAACGAGAAGCTATACCTGTGAGTGCAGACTGAACACACCCCAAATCCAAAACCTTTACAGAAATACCAGGAAGGTTTGCGACGATCCATGACCATTCGATAGCACGATCGCCTTCTAGAGGATGTGTTGCTTCGATTACGCCTTCACTCATTATTTTTCGCAACCCAAAAAACTTATCTGCAAAAATGATCGAACTTCGAATTATTTGTTTAGTTATTGTTGACAATTACAATTTCCTTTGAATTTCTGTTCTTGTATTTCTGATAAATAGTAGATTTTATTCTTTGAGATGCAAACAAATATATGCTCAATGGAATAGAAACTAATGCTACCGGTATCGCAGTTACCATTCCAATCCACGGTGGAATGGACATGGAAACAATGACTAACACAGACATCAAGAGCCCACCCAGCATTATTCTTCTTGCCAATGCTTTAGGCAACTCTTCTCGTAGTTTCATAAAAATTATTGACCAATTAAGCAAAATGAAATAACCAAAGGCTGTACCAATTCCAATAGCAACAGCACCGTATTTACTGCACCAAACATAGGTAATAAGCAATAATACTAATCCCCATGTCAGATTTTGGACAACACCCAACCACATGAAACCACGTGATGTTATTAATGTACCCACCGAATTACCTACATACCCGATAGCCGTGCCACCAATTATCAATATGAAAAGAAGCCGCCCATTTTGAAATCCTTCACCATACAGCGTCATAATTGGGCTTGCTAAAAACATCAACAAAATAGAAATTGGCCAAATTACAACTTGATTCATTGTGTTTGCAATCTCAACACTTTGGTTGGCTTCAGAGGATGCTCCAAAATCACCAAAAATTGAACTCATTGCAGGTAAAGCACTACTCGCTAGTGTAACAGGTAAAAAGGTTAGAACTCCCTTCCACTGGTTCGCAGCGTTCAAGAGACCCATTTCCGCATAGCCATTAGCCTGATTAACAAGAATTGCATTTGTAAGCCAAACAATAGGGCCAACCATCACCCCGGCAAGAAAAGCCGGAAGTGAATATTTCCATAGCACATCGAGTTCATCGATTAAATTATTGTGGGAAATGACTATGCCCGCATAAGCACATTCTCGCTTTAATGTAATGTGGTTAAGCCACCAGCCTAATGCGCCAGCAATTACTGTCGAAACAACAAGCCCTGATAATCCGTAGAACCAAACTGCAAAAATAGTTATTAAGAAACTTATAACTCCTCGAATCAAATTAACTTTCGCAATAACTTTAAACGCTTCTAGTCCAGATAGCGCACCAATTTGAGCACCATTCAAAGCATTTATAAAAAGCAATCCACAACTAATTCTCAATTCAGTGACTAAGAATGGAGCGTTTATGGCGTTTTTTGCGATTTGGGGAGCAAAGACAAATAAAATAAGCGTTACAAACCCGCCAAATACTATTGAAACATAATTTGACAATCCGAGAATGCGTCCAGTGCGCTCTGGATCCCTTATTTTCAATTCAGCAACGTATTTTGTTGCTGTCAACCCTAAACCAAATCCAGCAAATGTACCGAACATCCCAACGGTACTGTTGATCATACCAAACTCACCATATCCTACTTTGCCAAGCACACGAGCTGCAATAATCCCCGCAAGCATACTAAGCCCTTGGGCAAACAACGTTCCAAGCAGGGACCAAAAAGCACCCTTTACAAACCGTGATCCCATAGAGCGTTCAGGAAAGATATTGGTAAATTTTCTGTATGTCGTTTTACGTAATGCATTAATCATTTCTCTTCACAGAACTGTTTTAAGACGTCTCGTATAAGCAAGGATGCTTTACCATCCCCATAAGGATTAAGAGCTTTACTCATGGTTTGATATATATGGTTGTCAGTAAGTAGTGCTTCGGTTTCATCTACTATCTTCTTCCGATTTGTTCCTACAAGCTTTACCGTGCCTGCAGTTACTGCCTCAGGACGTTCGGTTGTTTCCCTCAGGACAAGGACTGGTTTGCCAAGTGAGGGGGCTTCTTCCTGAACTCCACCAGAATCAGTTATTATTAGGTAGGATCGATTCATCAACCAAACGAAGGGTAGATATTCCAACGGTTCGATGAGGTGCACGGAAGGACATCCAGATAGTATGCGCTTGACCGGTTCCCGCACGTTTGGGTTCAGATGTACCGGGTATACGACTTCCACATCGGTATGGGTTTCTGAAATTTCCTTTAGCGCAAGACAGATGTTCTCGAAGCCGTTGCCAAAGTTTTCGCGGCGATGGCCGGTTACGACAATTAGTCGTTTGTTTTGATCTAGAAAAGAAAACCGCCCCGCCATTTGGAGCTGCAATTCAGCATTGCATAATAATATATCTACAACTGTGAGCAGTGCATCAATGACGGTATTACCAGTAACGTGTATGGTTGCATCAGCCACGCCTTCATTCAGAAGGTTCT
>JANXXZ010000539.1 GCA_025350385.1 Bacteroidales bacterium | reverse complement strand
TAAAAATTGAATTTCCATAATAACCCAATGCTTGCTATGGCAGGTCGGTGCGGGATTTCGTGCAACACGGCTTCATGTTGGGTCGTGAAAAACGACCACACGAAGCCTTAGTTATTAGCGGTTCGGCTTTCTTTTCGGTCGCTTTGTATTAAGTCCGTCAGCATAAATTTTTAGTTGATTGTAGCAATATAATTTTCAATTTCTTCGCTTTCTCCAAATGCAATTGTTGGATTATTGAAAGGCGGTCTGTCTGTATTTTGTGGGCTTAAAATTTCACCATTTTCAACTTCGTCACCATAGTTTGGAGTTGACCGAAATTTTCCTTTGCCCCTAAAATTTAAAATGACTGCTTGAACTCCCGGAATTATACAAATTTGTAGTCCGGTTTCTTCGCTTTCAAAAAAGTCGTGTTGATTTAACCGCATACGAACAGTTTTGTCTTTCAGTAAACTTTCAGGGCAGTATCCATTCCACATATTTGAAATTTTTGTGTCTTTCATATTTGTTGCTTTTAAGTTGTTACCGAATGTGAAAAGAAACAACTCAATGTTTTCTCCTTCAGTTTCTATGTCGTCCGCAAGCTGTCCTGTAAGCCGCAAGAAGTCAAGATATTTTTTCTCAGCGTTGTCATAACGAATGCTACTTAACTGTTGAAAGTTAGCATACGACTTACTTGCAAAAACGTCAATAAGTCTCTGGTCAAGAATTAAGCAAGGATTGTCATTGAATGATATTTTGAAAAAGTAAAGTAGTTTGCTGTAAGTTGAAAGTCCAAGTCCTGCAACATTCTTAAAAGTTTCTGTCAAACTATTGAAGTCTGTCGTTGTTGGATTTGATTTATCTCTTAAAGACAATAATGCGTTTTCAATAGTGTCAATGTGTTTAAGAATATTCGCAAAATGGTTTCCCCGCATTCCGCCTGTGTAACCCCAGTAAATTGTCTTGATTATTATTTCTCTTGGTTCATTCGTTTCAAAAATGTCCTGTCGGCTAATTGTCAAGGTTGATTTGTCGCCAAATAAGTTGTCATTAAGTTGTTTTAGCCAACTAATTTCGTTTTCAGCTTTTAACCAAGTCGTTCGTTTTGTCGTAAAACATTGTTGTCTTACAGGCAAGTTTGAAATCAATATTTTGTATCTGTTAATGTTCATTGGTGTTGTCTTTTAAGCTGACCGCTAACTTATGTATATCCTCAACTCCTTATAGTAAAAATTGAGTAAAGCATGCCAGAGTATAGCGGATAACCTCAGTTTTTACTTAAAGCCCCTGGCTCATCCTGAATAAACAAATTCAATGTAAATGTATGTATATTAATCATTCATCTTGGTCGCAAATATAGTTTTATAGGGATTTAAACTTATCTCCTGAAAAGTTCTTATAGCATAACGCACTTACAACTCTTGAATAAATCCCGGAAAAGGGAAAACAAGATATTCCATCCAGCATAGCCTATCTCCCAAATTTATCCTAGCTTTGAAGTAAATATCATCATCCGTTCAGTTCCCAGGTATTCACCAGAAATCCAAATTATCCTATGCTCAATATAGCCCTCTTTGGCCCCCCGGGAGCCGGTAAAGGAACCCAGTCCGAATTCCTGACCAAGAAATATAACCTGTTTTACATCTCCACCGGCGACCTGCTGAGGAAAGAGATGGCGGGCAAAACCAAGCTGGGTATCGAAGCCCAGAGCATCATTGCATCCGGCGGACTGGTTTCGGACGAAATCATCGTGCAGATCATTGAAAAGACCATTACCGATAATCCCGGCTCCAATGGCTTCCTGTTCGACGGGTTCCCCCGAACCTACATCCAGGCCTATATCCTGGAAGGCCTCATGCTGAAACTCAACACTTCACTTAACTGCCTCATCAGCCTGAATGTGCCGGAGGAAGAATCCGTAAAAAGGTTACTGAACAGGGGCAAGACTTCGGGTCGAAGCGACGACAACGAACAGGTGATCCGCAACCGGCTCAAGGAATATAATGATAAAACGCTGCCGGTTCTGCAGTTCTACAAGGACAAGGGCATCTATGTTGAGGTGGACGGAACCAAAAGCATTGATGAAGTTCATAAGCAGATCACCGAAATTATCAGGGAGCAACTGAGTAAAAGCCTGTTCAACATTGTATTGTTCGGTTACCCGGGTTCGGGGCGGGGTTCACAGGGAAAAGCGCTTGCAAAGCATTTCGGGCTGGAATATGTAGCTACGGGTTCAATGCTGGAGCAGGAAATCAAGCTGAATACCGAAACCGGAAAGAAGATCACTGAACTCTATGAAAACGGTCAGCTGGTACCCGACGAAATAGTAGTCCAGCTTATTGAGAAGAAGCTTGCCAATTCAAAAGATGTAAAAGGATTCATTTTCAAGGGGTTCCCCCGCACGCTCGTGCAGTCATATATCCTGGACGGACTGCTGAAAAAACATGGCTCCTCTCTATCGATGATCATCGAAATAGAAGTCCCCACGCTGGAACTCATCCAGCGCCTAGACGAACGCAGCAAGACCGATGGCTGCATGCCATACGACAGCAGCACCGCCAGGATCGTAAAACGCCTCCAGGAACATGAACAAAAGACGGTTCCGGTAATTGAGAAATACAACCTCCTGCACGGCGTCATCAAGATGGATGGATTGGGCAGTTTCGAGGAGGTCTTTAACCGCATCTCGTATGCGATTGAGAACGGGTTTAAGAGTATGAGATAGGGGACGGGGGGCGAGGGGCGAGGGAGCGAGGGCGGGATAAGGTAAATGGGGGACAAGGGGAATAAATCTGCCCGATTGTCATCCCTGGCTTGATGCAACCCCCATTTTCGACCAGTCAAGATTTTTGATCGAATCCAATACCATCCATGTGGCAATCATCGCCAGGGCTGCAAAGATCACCACGATCCAGAGGTAACCAAAGATAAGCCAGTGAAAGAGACCAAAGGCGGCAGGAATAAGAAAGGTTATCATTGACCTGATCATCGTTCGGCCTTTTGTCGCGTTACTTGCGGCCACAGAAAAAGGAAGCTCGCGCATGCTGAAATAGGAAACCAAAAGACAGGCTGTGAGGGTATTGAATGCCCCGAGTAACAGGTTCGGAAGGATCTTTACACCTCCTGCGGCAAATCCCAGGACAGCGAGAATAAGGATAACCGGGGTGTAAAAATACATAATAACTGATTTCACTGCCCCGCTTATCACCTTGCCCGGGGTTTCGAGCGGGCTGATATGAAAGATCCACGACGCTTTGTACTTTTCCGAATATGCCAGTTGCCCCAAAGCGGTTATGACAATAAAACTGCTGAAATACACCAGCACCAGGAACAGTGATTTTGCTTTGGGCGTCATTTCGGCAAAGTCCGACACAGAGAGCGAATGGTTATTCATCATCATCATAACCACCAAAACCACCATATAACCAAAGCCCGGGTAAACCTTCATCTTGAAATCGCGGCTTCGGCTTATCATCTTCCAGGTAAAAATGAATCCCATGGATTCGCTGCCCCTGGCAGTGAGACGTGAGGCAAGGCGCTCAACGCGCGACAACCTGGAAGCGCCTTTACTGTTTCTGTCAACTACGGCTGTTTTTATTTCATCTGCGCTTCCGGATATCATGGCCAGTTTCTGGTTGAACGCAGGCGCAAAATATTTCACAACGATCCAGATACTTGCCATCGGGACCACTATCGTCAATGCCAGGCTCAGCAGGTTGTTGTTATTGATTCTGAACGTACAAAGGCTGTCGCAGGCTTCGGCAAACCAGAAAGGCGGGTACAGTCGGATAAGCTGAACCCCCGAAATACTGAAGTTCTCCATTCCGGCATTTTCCATCAGGCGAGGGAGCAACTGGTAACTGCCATAAATCAGGATAGCAAAACCGATCTGAATATAGCTTATGATGGATTGAAACTTTGAAGGGGTCGTAATTTTCAGGATCAGGATATACACCGCGTTAATCAGAAAAATACTGAGCAAAGTAGCCAGCAACAAAACGAACAGGAAAGGGACAATAGCCCAGGCACCTTTATAAATGAGGATTGCAATACTTGCCGGCAGAGCCATGGGAAGCACCATTTTATTGATATGGATGGCGATATGCATCAGCCTGGCGGTAACAAAGGTAGCATCGCTCACAGGTTTAGGCAGGATGATCAGGTTGTCCCTCACATCAATCAGCACGGAAGTAAAATCGGTGATCAGCGTGGCTGCCAGCATGAAAATGAACATGGAAAAATACATCGTCAGCTTGGTAGTAAGGTCATTCCCGATTCCAAAACTAAACAGGAACAGCAATCCCATGAACAAGGAACCCAACATGGTCTTGAGGGTAGCTTTGTTCAGCTCCTTTTTCTCTTTTGACTGCCGCATCTGCTGAAACGCTGCGGGGCGGCGGTTGTCCATGGTGAGCTTGGCCGTAAGGATTGCCTGCAGGTGCTCCGGGTTCACGTTCAGTTTCTTGAAAAGTCCGGTTGGAAACAGGAATATGCGGAGGAAGAATTTATCGAAGACGTTCATTCGTATAGCTGGATTGAAGATTATTGGGGTGATCAAATGATTTGGAGGGAGCGAGGGAGTGAGGGCGGGGTTTGAGGTTAGAATAAACTTGTCTTGTCACTTGTCCCTTGTCACTTGTCTCTTTGTCCCTTTTCACTGTTTACTTTTATATTTTTACTTTTGTCTTGTATCTTCAGGCTTCTACTTCCCAAACGCATTCATAAGTTTATCGCTGGCTTCCGAAAGGGACTCGCTGGCTGTAAGGCGGGCAAAAATCTGTTCCAGGCTGCTGTCGCCCTGTTTTTGCTTCAGTTCGTCAAAACTGCCGTCGGCAACCACGCAGCCTTCATTGATCAGGATGATCCGGTCGCTCACTTTTTCAACAATATCCATCATATGGCTGCAGTAAAAAATGGTCTTGCCACTGTCGGCCAGTTTGCTGATCAGTTCCTTTACTATAATGACACTGTTGGCATCGAGCCCGCTAAGGGGTTCATCGAGGATAATAATATCGGGGTTATGCAGTAAGCCTGAAGTGATGAGTACCTTTTGCTTCATTCCTTTACTGAAGGTATCCATCCGTTGGTCCTTGTTCCCGGCCAGGCCAAAAGCGTCGAGCATGCGGCCTGCCTTTTCGGTGACTTCCTGCGCCGGGAGGTTGTACAGCGCGCCCATCAATGAAAGGAACTCGTTGGGCGTTAATACGTCGTAAAGTTCAGCCATCTCTGGCACATACCCGATAAGGTTTTTTACAGCAACAGGGTTTTGTTTAATATCTATACCCTTGATGGTTACCTTACCGGTATAGTCGGAGATGAGCCCGCAAAGCACCTTCACCGTGGTACTTTTACCGGCGCCGTTGGGACCGATGTAGCCAATCACCTGGCCCGACAGAATATCGACTGTGATGTTATTCAATACCTGCTTTGAACCATAAAATTTGCTGAGATTGCG
>JANXXZ010000129.1 GCA_025350385.1 Bacteroidales bacterium | reverse complement strand
AATAGCACATAACAAATAACAAATAACGAATAACGAATAACGATTCCACTACTTGAATGAAGAAATCCCCTAAGCTGCTTACCCTTCTCGGACCCACAGCGGTTGGCAAAACGGCGCTTGCGGCCAGGCTGGCCTATGAACTGAACGGAGAAGTGATAAGTGCTGATTCACGGCAGGTTTTCAGGGGGATGGACATCGGCACCGGAAAGGATAAGGCTGATTACCTGGTATATGGATTTGCAGTACCTTCGCACCTGATTGATATAGCCGAAGCTGGCACGGAATACAGTGTGTATAATTTCCTGCACGATTTCCATGATGCCTCTTCAGCTATCTGGTCAGCAGGAAAAACGGCTATACTTTGCGGAGGAACCGGCCTCTATATCGAAGCAGCCCTGAAAGGGTATGACCTGGTAGAAGTTCCTGAAAATGAGTTGTTCAGAGCAGGAATGGAATGTTATAAGGATGACGAACTCGTTTCGATGCTGAAACAGAAAAGGCCTTTACACAACACTACCGATATTCTTAACAGAAGCAGACTGGTCAGGGCGCTGGAAATTGAATCATATAAGGAATCACTTCCTGAAAGGGTTTCTCCTCCTGATTTATCGGATACACGGGTTATTGGTTTGAGATACGAACGGGCCACCATCAGGAAGCGCATTACAAACAGACTAATGGCACGTCTTGAAAAGGGCATGATCCGGGAAGTTGAAACATTGATGCAAAAGGGAATTGATGCTAACCGGCTGAAATATTACGGTCTTGAATATAAATATATTGCAATGTACCTGCTTGGGGAATTGTCGTACGATACAATGGTTGAATCGCTGAATACGGCAATACATCAGTTTGCAAAGCGGCAGATGACCTGGTTTCGCCGTATGGAGCGCAACGGGATCAATATCCATTGGCTCGATGGTGAGGATGGTTTTAACCAGAATCTAAAAACACTATTAACTCTTGTTTGAAATCCATTGACCTTAAACTTATTTCTTTGAATTAAATATTCTATCAATTAGAAGTTTGAAAGTATTTTTTAATTACTTTGCATGCAGCTATCAATCAGGATATTTATGAAAATCTCATCCTTTCCTCATACCCTTGCTATCATCGGGCTTTTAACTGCCTCAGCCATGCTTCTCAGCAGTTGCAATGAGAAAGTACAAAGCGTTCCTGTAATCCAGAGTATGACAATTTCCCCTGATTCAGTGAATGCAGGTGGTATTGCATTGATTATAGTTAATGCCAGTGATGCGGATGGCGACGCACTTGTATATTCATATGCTGCAAGCGGCGGTAAGATTTCGGGCTACGGCGATTCAGTATATTGGCTTGCACCGCTTACTCCTGGCTATTATACTACAACTGTACGCATAACCGATGTGGCAGGTAACCAGGCTATTGACAGTGTTAAATTGTATGTGCGTGATTCGGGAAAATCACAAATTACCGGCACGGCCAGTTTCCCGGAAGGTATCAATTTTAACCTTTCTTCATCGAAAGTAAGGCTTTTTACTTCCCTGGCCGATCGCATTAAAGGCCAGTCCTTTGACAGTGTCTATGTTTTTGGGGTTGGCTCAATTGTTAGTTTTACTTTTCCACCGGAACTTCCGGGTACCTACTACCTCGATGTCTGGAAAGATATGGATAACAGTATTACCCTCAGTTCAGGCGATTACCTGGGCTGGTATGGATCTGGCAATTTCTCCCAACCGGAACTGAAGCCACTCGTTGTATTGCCGGGTATCACTTCGCAAATACAGGTGCAGGTGAATGTAACGCCCTGATAATTAGTTGCATATTCTATCCGGATTTAATACACAAATGGAGGTTGTGCGAAAACAACATTACATTTTTGTGCCCTCATATTATCAGGTTTTTTGGTATCGTATCAATTTCTGTTTTGTTTTTGATTCATGCTTTAAACATTTTTAATTTAAAGCTGTTTAGGTATTGTATATTAAAAAGTAGTAAACAATAAACAATACAGCTCAATGCGAATCAGTGGAATTTTATCTGTCATCCTTATTGTAATTGCGTTTCATGGTTATTCCCAAACAGGTTCCCTTAGAGGACGTGTGTTTAACGTTAAGAATAATGAACCCCTGCCATTTACCAGTATAATCATCAGCGGAACTACTACCGGAGCAGTCAGTGACCTTGCCGGGAATTTTCTTTTTACCGGACTTACTCCTGGCTATGTTAAACTCACTGCTTCTTCAATAGGATTTGAAAATACGACCACTGAAGAGATTATGGTTACGAATGCCAAAACAAATTTCATCGAAATTCCTATGAAGGAGGCAGCCGTTATGCTTGAAAAGGTAGAAATATCGGCACCCCTTTTCAGGCGGGTTGAAGAAAGTCCCGTATCCCTCAGATCGATCGGAATTTCCGAAATTGAAAAGAGTCCTGGGTCTAACCGCGATATATCGAAGGTGATCCAATCCCTTCCGGGAGTAGCTTCATCCGTTTCATACCGCAACGATATTATCATAAGAGGTGGCGGACCTTCTGAAAACCGCTTCCTGCTCGATGGTATTGAAATACCTAATCTTAACCATTTCGCAACCCAGGGAGCCTCCGGTGGTCCTGCCGGAATAATCAATACCGATTTCCTGCGCGGTGTTGATTTTTACTCCGGGGCATTCCCGGCCAGTCGGGGAAATGCGCTGAGTTCGGTGCTGGATATGAAACTTATTGACGGTAACCCCGACAAGGTGGTTTGCCGTGCAACTCTTGGGGCAAGTGAAACAGCCCTCAGCGCAAATGGTCCACTGGGTAAAAATACCAGTTTTCTTTTTTCTGTTCGGCAGTCATACCTGCGGTTTTTATTCAGCATAATAGGATTACCTTTTTTACCAACATTCAATGATTACACATTTAAGGTTAAAACCAAATTCAACCAGCACAATGAGCTCTCCATCATAAGCATCGGTGCATTGGATAAACTCACACTTAATAAAGGTATTAAAAAACCAACAGAGGATCAGCAGTTTATACTGGATTACCTCCCGGTGAACAACCAGTGGAATTATGCCATAGGTGCAGTATATCGCCATTACAGGGATAATTCCTATGGCACACTTGTGCTCAGCCGCAACATGCTGAACAATGAAGCTATCAAATATGAAAAGAACCTCGATTCCGACCCTTCAAAGCTCAATTTAAGATATACTTCCCAGGAAATAGAGAACAAGTTGCGATATGAGGATGTACTGAGGATTAACGGTTTCAAGATAACGTATGGAGCAGGAGCTGAATATGCAAAATACTCCAATAATACATTCCAGCGGGTATTCATCCCCAGGGCTTCTGATACACTAACTGATTTAACATATAATTCTTATCTAGATTTCTTTAAATGGAACCTTTTCGGACAAGTTAGCCGATCCGTATTGAATGAAAGGCTTATGCTTTCACTTGGGGTGAGAACCGATGCTAATACTTATTCTGCCGAAATGGCTAACCCGTATGAACAGTTTTCTCCCCGTTTCTCAGCATCCTATTCAGTCACAGAAAAATTTTCTTTGAATTTCAATACCGGCCGGTATTATCAGTTGCCATCATACACCATGCTGGGCTACAGAACCCGGGACGGTGAATTGGTGAATAAAACAAACGGTATCCGTTATATTCGTGCCGACCACCTAGTGGCTGGGATTGATTACCGCAGGAATTCCTCATCAAAGTTTACACTCGAAGGATTCTACAAATGGTATAGTAACTATCCGTTTTCGGTTAAAGATTCAGTTTCCCTGGCCAGTAAACCGGCCGATTTTGGGGTATATGGAAATGAAGAAGTGGTATCGACAGTAAAGGGTCGGGCCTACGGAGCAGAAATCTACTTCAAACAAAAAATGATGAAGAAAGTCGATCTGACTGTTTCGTATACATTAGTAAGATCCAGTTCTGAAGATAAATATGGAAAGTTTATCCCGTCTGCATGGGATAACCGCCATATACTGAATATCACTGCTTTTGCAGGACTAAAGAAAAACTGGGATATCGGGCTAAAATGGCGGTTTGTAGGCGGTGCCCCCTATACCCCTTATGATAGCGCCCGTTCGTCAACTATACAGGCATGGAACGTGCAGGGACAAGGATACCTTGATTATAACCGCTACAATACCGAACGGCTTTCCAATTTCCAGCAACTTGATCTGAGGGTCGACAAGCAATATTTCTTTAAAAAGTGGTCGTTGAATTTGTACCTTGATGTCCAGAACCTCTTTAATTTTAAATCAGAAGGAGCCCCTAACCTTGTGCTTCAGCGTGATGCAAGTGGCAATCCAATAGTTGACCCAAATAAGCCTTCACGGTATCAACTCAAATACCTAAAGAATGAATCGGGTACAGTTTTGCCAACCATTGGAATAATTGTGGAAATCTAACCTTTAAGTTGATCTCCTGATTCGAATAATACCAAGCTGGACATTAATCTTCATATTTGTGTTATACCATTGCTATTCCATTTTGCGAAAAAAACAAATTTGTGCGCAACGGCATAACTGAATCTAAACTAAAATTGCTTCGCATTATCATTAAGATTCAGTATAAGTGGCGAGCGAAACAATCAGCCAGAGATATGATGGTCTATAATACAGATTCCTGCTGTCTTTATCAAAAATGGTACTCTTCGTTGACAGCACCTTATCCATTCCGGATTTCTTCAACTAAATGGGACTTTTAAGATGGTTGGATTAAAGGACGTTTTATCCTATATATTTTTATTGAACCTTTTTGCATAACCAGGCTATCGAGATAGGGAATTATATTTTTATTATTCTCAATGAGGCGTGAATCTGAATATAAATACTGCGCTCCCTTTGAAATCATCCTGTTTAACTGGTCCGAAGTAATGATATCCTGCCCGAAAGCCCATCCTTTCTTGTCAATATAATAGAAAAAGATGAAACGCGATTCATCATTGCCGGCGATACAAAGAGCATCATTCGGAACAGCGTTTCTCAGCTCTTTTTTATATAGGTGAGTTCTAAAAATTCGGGTTTTGGCTAAATTTAA
>JANXXZ010000127.1 GCA_025350385.1 Bacteroidales bacterium | reverse complement strand
CGATCTATCCAAAATCAAACTAAAATTCAACCTCTCCTTGTCTCCCTTTCTCCCTTTTCCCCCTTCACCTTGTCCCCTTGTCTCCTTGTCCTAATGTCCCCTTGTCAACTAAAGGGGCTTAATCCTCCTTCTTTGCCCTCAAACTTTCCCATATAAAATAAGCGCAGAGAACGATCAGCATTACGAGGGCCAGGGCTTCGGCGGAATGCGATTCAAACCATTCCTTGTTTACAAAGTTTACCCCGAAATTGGCCAATACGGCGCTTATCACACCCATCAAGGCTCCCCCCGCAATGAAACCGGAAGCAATAAGGGTTCCCCTTTCGCGCCTTGCCTGGTTCAGTTTTTCATCCTTGCTCCTTTTACCTACAAAATTGGCAATGATGCCTCCAAGTAACAGGGGTGTATTCAGCTGGATAGGAATGAACATCCCCAGCGAAAATGCAAGTGCCGGGACTCCAATCATAGTCAGGATCAGCGACAGGAAAGCGCCGGCTGCATAAAGCATCCATGGGGCCGGCTGACCGCTCATCATCGGCTGGATAACAGCTGCCATAGCATTGGCCTGCGGGGCAACCATGGCATTTTCACCAACGAAACCATAGGTTTTATTTAGAACGATGATCACACCACCAACAGTGATGGCTGATATAAAGGTTCCGAGGAATTTCCAGGACTGCTGCTTGTAAGGTGACGATCCAAGCCAGTACCCGATCTTCAGGTCAGTGATAAATCCTCCGGCCATGGAAAGAGCCGTGCAAACCACCCCGCCGATGATCAGCGCAGCAATCATACCCGAGGGGCCTTTCAGTCCGACTGAAACCAGGATAAGGGATGAAATGATGAGCGTCATCAGTGTCATTCCGCTTACTGGGTTTGTGCCCACAATAGCGATAGCATTGGCGGCGACGGTCGTAAACAGGAAGGCAATGATCATTACAATTGCTAAGCCAACCAGCGCAAACATGATATTATGTACCACGCCGAACTGGAAAAAAACAAAGATCATGACAGCTACCAATAAAATGCCCCCGGCAATAATGGCCATTGGCAGGTCGCGTTGCGTGCGGAGGTCGACTTTAGTCCCTGCGTGTTTTCCGAAAATTTCTTTTCCGGCAAGCGATACGGCTGATTTGATGATATTACTTGAGCGGATAATGCCGATGATCCCGGCCATGGCAATTCCGCCGATCCCGATGGGGCGCACATAAGCAGTGAAAATCTGTTCTGCGGTCATATTGCCGATCAGGAGGGAAATGTTAGTGCCCACGGCAATGGTTTGTCCTAGTGAAAAGTAGTTGATGATCGGGATGATCACATACCACCCGACAAATGAACCGGCACAGATAATGGCAGCGTATTTTAGCCCGATGATATAACCTAACCCAACGACCGCGGCGCCTACATTCAGTTTGAAAACGATCTTTGCCTTATCAGCAAGCAATTGTCCTATCGGAATAACACGGGTTGTGAATACCTCTGACCACAAACCGAAAGTAGCTATGATGAAGTCGTAAATTCCACCTATGAGTCCGGCAACCAGCAGCAAACGAGCCTGGTTTCCTCCTTTGGCGCCCGAAACCAATACTTCTGTAGTAGCGGTAGCTTCCGGGAAAGGATATTTACCATGCATTTCGGCTACGAAATATTTACGGAAAGGAATCAGGAAAAGGATTCCCAGGAAACCTCCCAGCAGTGACGACATGAAAATCTGGTAGAACTGAACCTGGAGACCAAGAATATAAAGAGCCGGCAGAGTGAAGATGGCCCCGGCAACAATAACTCCGGAACTGGCGCCGATGCTTTGAATAATTACGTTTTCACCCAGGGCGCCCTTGCGTTTGAACACGGTCGACAAACCTACGGCAATGATTGCGATAGGAATGGCTGCTTCAAATACCTGACCGATTTTGAGTCCGAGATAAGCGGCTGCAGCCGAGAAAACGGCTGCCATAATTATTCCCCAGATTACGCTCCATGTGGTAACTTCGGGATACACCCTGAGCGGCGACATGATGGGTTCGTAGGTTTCGCCCGGTTTCAGTTCGGTATAGGCATTTTCGGGAAGGCCTTTGATAAGGCCGGATTCGGTTGATGACATGGTTCCGTATTTAAGTTTTTGTCAAATATATAGAAATTAAGAACGCTTGATTAAGGATGGAGGTTAAATCACCGGGGAAATTAGCAAGTTGATGATTTGACTTATCGTGATGTAACTAATTAGTCCCACAGTATTAAGCTATCCAGCCACTAAATTATTAACTTTAAAAAGGAAGTTATATAAGAGAAAATTATTGCTGGTGTGGATTTGTGAAGCTGGTGCGGACTTGCAACTTAGCGAAGCGGTCTCATCTGCCAAAGGCAGATAATCCGCACCCGGAGAGCCCCGGATTTGCAATCCGGTTTTACTTCTCATAATTTCAACTTCAGCGAACTATCTCACCAGACTTCTTGTTATCTCTTCGTACTTTTACTCACCCTATGAACATTTCCCAAACCCTCATTTCCTGGTACCAACTCAATAAACGCGACCTTCCCTGGCGCAGCACCCACGATCCTTATTGCATCTGTCTTTCGGAAGTGATACTGCAGCAAACCCGCGTAAACCAGGGACTGGAATACTATAACCGGTTTGTTGAGCGCTTTCCCGATGTGTTTTTCCTCGCAGCGGCAACTGAAGAAGAGGTGCTGAAACTCTGGCAGGGGTTGGGTTATTATTCCCGGGCCAGGAACCTGCATCACGCAGCACACATGATCGTTCAGAAATTTAATGGCGTTTTTCCGCCAACCTACGCTGAACTACTGAAACTAAATGGTATCGGTGAATACACAGCCGCAGCAATTTCATCCATTGCTTATGGTGAAGTGAAACCAGTGCTTGATGGAAATGTAGCAAGGGTTTTATCTCGCCTGTATGCCCTGCAAGAACAGGTTGACAGTGCAGCAGGAAAGAAATTACTCAATGGGATTGCCAGCCAGCTTATCGACCCGGCCGATCCGGCTACCTTTAACCAGGCTATTATGGAATTCGGAGCCTTGTTATGCACACCCCGGAACCCGGGTTGTGAAACCTGCCCGCTGCAATCGTCCTGTCTTGCCTTCAGTCTTAAAAGAGTGAACGATTACCCCGTTAAACTTGCACGGACGGTGGTTAAGGAACGTTATTTCTATTACCTGGTTGTCACGTTCGTAAAACAGGGAGAACTTCATCTCCTCCTGAACCATCGCAACAGTATAGGCATCTGGAGAAAGATGTACGATTTCCCATTGTTAGAATCACCGGGTGAATTAGAGTACCCAGCGGTGCTTTCTGCTCAACCAGCAAGTATCATCCTGAATGATATGCCTTTCGAAATTTCAGCTATATCAGACGAATATATTCACATCCTGAGTCACAGGAAACTGATCACCCGGTTCTTTAAAATTAAACTTCAACGGCAGCCTGAATCCATTCAGCCGTATATTGCCGTTCCGGTTTCACAAATAGGTAAATACCCGATTCCGAGACTTATTGACCGCTATATTAGGGCAGAAAAACTACTCGTTCCAGGTTACACTTTGTAAAAAAGAACTTTTTCTTAGAAAGGTCTTCAATTGAAGGTGGCAGGAAAGCTGTTTGAAGTAAAAATTACCTCTTTGGTAAAAGGGCGGATTGTTTATAGTTAAATTTGCATGAGCAAATCCAAAAATTTTAAAAACTGAAACCATGGCACGAGGCGTTAACAAGGTAATTTTAATCGGAAATCTTGGGAAAGATCCAGAAGTACAGAACTTTGAAACTGGGAAAAAGGCCGCTTTTTCACTGGCTACTACTGAAATACAACGCGACCGCGAAGGAAACGAGGTGCAGCATACCGAATGGCATAACATAGTAATGTGGCGCGGACTAGCCGATATAGCCGAAACCTACCTGAAAAAAGGTAGTCAGGTATACGTAGAAGGCCGACTACGTAGCCGTTCCTTCGACGGGAAAGATGGCGTAAAACGATTTGTAACCGAAATACAGGTTGATAACCTGATCTTGTTGGGTGGTCGCAGGGAATCAGGCGATGGTTCCCATTCTGCCGGGAATTACCAGCAGAACAACCAGCCATCGGTTTCACCCGTAACTACACCTACAACAGAAGCTCCGGCTGATAACGGGGCAGCAAAAGAAGATGTTCCGTTCTAGTGTCAGGTCAAGGTAAATTGTTCAAACTATTCCGGATAACATCATGATATCCAATGGTTTTGATCTTTGAAATTCGAATTTTTACTTTTGACAAAATACATTTTCGTTTCATAAGTTAAACTATTCAGCTTATCAGGGGATTTAACCGGCCTGGATTTGATATAATCCTTTTCCCGGTAAATCCCCTGTACTTTCCGGGGCTCGATTCCTGACCTTATCGATCAGGTATCATTTTCATTCACATTTTGTACTTTTGCAGACGGTTAACTAATTGGTTCTATTTTGAACGATATTTTTCCTCACACACTTTCAATAGTAAACCTTCTTCTTTCCGGAACAGCCGTACCGGCAATTTCCTCATCGCTGAATGTAATAATTGCTCTTGTCGTCATTGCTTTGCTTTTAATGTGTTCAGGCGCAATTTCGGCTTCTGAGATCGCCTATTTCTCTCTGAGCGCCGCCGAGTTAAACGAGTTAAATACCAAGAAGTCGGCATCCAATACCCTGATTCTTTACTTGCTTTCCCGTCCGAAACGCCTTCTTGCCACCATCCTTATCGGGAATAACTTTGTGAATGTAGGCATTGTAGTATTGTCAACTTACATCACAACTTCATTTACCGATTTTTCAGCGCATCCGGTACTTGGTTTTATCATTCAGGTGGTGGTAGTTACTTCGTTGATTTTGCTTATCGGCGAAATCATGCCGAAGGTTTATGCCACGAAGCAAACCTTGCTGATAGCAGCGGCAATGGCCAAGCCACTGGCTATCCTGGTGAAAATGTTTTCCCCGTTAAGCAGCATACTGGTTAAATCGACAAACTTTATTGACAAGCGCATGGCCAACCGGAAATACACCCTTACCATGGACGATCTTTCAGATGCTATTGATATTACTGCCGACGGTGAAACCAATGATGACGACCGGAAGATCATGAAAAGCATCACACGGTTCGGTGATATAAATGCCCGCGAAATCATGCGTCCCCGAGTTGATGTGACTGCAATTGACGAATCGGCATCATACCAGTCGTTGTTAAAGTTGGTGATTGAATCAGGTTATTCCCGCATCCCCGTTTACCGTGAAACTCCCGACCAGGTAACAGGCGTTTTATATATCAAGGATCTCCTGCCACATCTTGAAAAGGAACATTCATTCGATTGGGTCAGTTTGATGAGGCCGGCATTTTTTGTCCCCGAAAATAAACCGATCAATGACCTCTTACAGGAATTCCAGCAAAAGAAAATCCATATGGCTGTTGTAGTGGATGAATATGGTGGCACATCTGGAATCATTACTCTCGAAGACATTATCGAGGAAATCGTTGGGGACATTAATGATGAGTTTGACTCCGAAACCGAAGGAGTAATTTACTCAAAAGCGGATGATCACACTTACATCTTCGAAGGGAAAACTCAGCTTAATGATTTTTGTAAGATTATGGACGTAGATGATCGTATTTTCGATGAAGCCAAGGGTGAGAGTGATACGCTTGCCGGGCTTTTGCTTGAACTTGCTGGCAAAATGCCCGAAATCCATGAAAACATTGTTTACGGAGATTTTGTTTTTCAAATTGAAGCTGCCGATAAGCGCCGTATCAAGCGGGTAAAAGTTACCATTGCACCGGGTGAGACCGGCAGTGAATAGTTAACTGATAGATTTGCCGGTATTCAGGATCGGTAATAGATTTATCCCCTCTTGACAGGCATAACGGGAAACAATCTTTCAATGCACTTTTTTATAAACAATAAACTATGAATTGTAAATCCTTCGCAGTAAAGCTGTTCCCGATACTTGTTCTGATTGTATTTCTTTCGGCTTCCTGCCGGAACAATGATTATACTCCCAAACCACGCGGGTATTTCAGGATCCAGTTACCGGCCAATGAGTATCGGGAACTGGATTCTATATATCCCTATATCTTTGAATACCCGAAATATTGCCGTATTTCTCCCGATCCGATGGCATTGCATGAAACCAACTGGATCAACCTTGATTTCCCACAGTTCAGGGGCAAATTACATATCAGTTATAAAACGGTCTCCGGTCCGCAAGAACTTGATAAATACACTGAAGACTCGCGAAAACTGGCCATGAAACATATTCCTAAAGCCAGTAATATAGAGCAGATCACCTTCAGCAACCCTGCCAACCGTGTGTTCGGACTTATTTATAATATAAAAGGACTGGGGGCTGCTTCGCCCTATCAGTTTTATGTGACCGACAGCACCCGGCATTTCCTTCGTGGCGCATTGTACTTCGATGCCGTTCCGAACAGCGACTCTCTCATGCCTGTGATCGACTTTGTGAAAAAGGATATCGATCACCTGATCAATACTCTTCGGTGGAAATAGGCATCCTTTGATTTTACCGGAAAATCCTGACTCCAGACTGGTTCTTTCACTTTATCATTTAATGTTAAATTTTAATGTTATTTATTAAATCGTTTGATAATGATTAACATATATCAATTATTATTAAAAGGAGTCAAGGGTTGACAAGTAATTGCCACGAAGTGGCTAAATTTCAATAACCGTGGGTGTCAACCCACAAAATTTACGACTGATTGAGCACTGCCACGAAGTGGTTGAACCAACTTGTTTATGTTCAGCCCGCTTTGGGACTGTGATAGGTGAGGGATTCTCTACCATGGGTTTCACCAATGGTTATTCATATTAAGCCCTTTCAGGGCTTGACAGAATTTTATGATTATTATCAACCCCCGAACAGCATAATATATGAATATGGTAAGCCCTTTCGAATTTAATACAATATGAATGCATGACAAATTCAGCAATTAATTTCCTTTTGCTTTCTTAGGCCCCGGATTTTTACGTATCCGGGAATAATCGAGCAGTGTCCAGAAGATCCATAAGGATACACACATGACCAGGCCCCCAATGGCATAATAAAAAGAGATGATAAAGCATGCCATATAAAAGAAAAAGCCAAACCAGTAAGCATTCCGGATCTTGATGATCAATCCATCAGTAACCTCATCCTTTACCAGCCTGCGGTTCTTGGCCGATGTATACCAGATTAGGTTATATCCAACACCTATGAGTACCATGGTTCCGCAATAAAAGGCTGAGGCGCTGTTAGCCGCCGGCGTATTGATGTATTTTGCCAATACTGCAGTCGGGAAAGGGAAAAAGGTAACCATCATCAACAGAAATCCGTTTGAGAAAAGAAAAGCGCTGTTAATCGTCCTCAGGTATTTAAAAAAGCCATGATGGTTGATCCACATGATCAGTATTGCGGTAAAGCTCAGGATGAATGCAAGATAGGACGGCCATAAACGGTATAGCGATTGCCGGAGCAATGCATTTGAACGGAAAGAATCGAAACCAGGTACCTTGATTTCCAGGATCAGCAGGGTAATGGCAATGGCAAAAACACCATCGCTGAAGGCCTCAACCCGGGAAGTCTCTTTTTCAGCCATTTGTTAAATTTTGTCACTAAAAACAGTAAAAACCCGATAAATGTTCAGGGATAGGCTATTGAACCGTTTTTTTTTGTAAGATTGGGCTGAATCCTTATAAAAGCAGACCTATATGAATATCCCGGAAAATGAATACATATCCCGTCTCAGGACCCTTGAAACGGCTTGCGACAGGTATCGGAAAATATGCAGGGCATTGGCCTGGATGCGCTTAATTGCATTTCTCGGGATAATTCTCAGTCTCTATTTTGCCCTTACCACCACTACCGTCATGCTCTTTTTCATGATGGCAGCGGCATTTCTGATATTGTTGCTGATTTTTGTCTTTATCAATGTTTCCTATATCAGGAAACGAGACTATAATAACAGGCTTATCCTTCTATGTAAAGCAGAACTCAAAGCCCTTCATTTCGATTATCTTCAGTTCAGTGACGGATCTGAATTCACGGTTGGCACCCATGCCTTTTCATCCGACCTTGACCTGTTCGGGCATGGTTCAGCATTTCAATACATCAACCGTACAGTTACCTTTATGGGCAGGTGGCAGTTGGCCAACTGGCTGGCAGAACCCACCACTGACCCGGTTGAAATAGTGACCCGCCAGGA
>JANXXZ010000529.1 GCA_025350385.1 Bacteroidales bacterium | reverse complement strand
TCGGTAATATAATACGAAAATAATCACTGATTTTCTGGTACAACATACTGATTTATAAATTTATACTTCAATACAAATCATCCGATCGGGAGACCGGTAATTCTAATTTTAACAAATACTATTTCAATTTGGCACTTATTTACTTTCCAAAATGAAACACGGCTCCCTTGTACTTTTTGTCACGAACCTGGTGACCGTATTTGCTATACTGGCAGGTACGGTTACGGTTTCAGGACAGGCTGTGCAGGGAACTGCCGGATGGCCTAAAATTATACCCGACACGATACGCAGGGAATATCCCATTTTTGAACAGGCGCCGAAAGAAACGGATGCCCCGGCAGGGTCCATTGCAGTAAATGAAAATGCACTTATTAAACCCTGTTTACCCGGGCAGTTTGTTCAGATTGGAACAAAAAGTAATGCAAGTTCCGGAACTTTAAATTCAACCTTCGATAATCACGGCGGGAACTATACTCATTCATTGTTATGGAGAGGACTAGCCTGGTTGCTGGGTCTTTCATTATTAATACTGCTTCGATTATTGTTCTTATCGAAAATCCCTGCTTACCTTAAAATACGCCAGTGGCCGGTTATCGTCCTGTTACTTTTCTTTGCTATAAACTCTTACGGGCAATGTCCTCCGACTATCTCTGCTAATTATTGCATTTCAGGCAACGGGCAGGTTCAATTGACGGCAACTTCTACAGGTGCAACAAGTTTCGCCTGGAATACCGGGCAAAACGGAGCGACTATTACCGTTCCCGGGGCAGGGATTTACACTGTTACTGCTAATGGGAATGGATGTAGTACACCGGCTACAATCAATATAGGTAACGATCAGGTTATAAACGGTAACTTTACAGCCGGTAATACCGGGTTTGTTTCAGCATATACTTTTTCTCCAACAACTATTAACAATCAAGGGCAATATACTGTTAAGCCTGATGCGTATCCACTTATGACTATTGGCGGATATCACTTTTGGGGTTTCGACCATACTGTTCATAGTGGAGTTGCACCTGATAATTTTCTAGCAATGAATGGGGCAGATGCTTCCTACCTGACTATATGGGATGAGGCTGTAAATATTGTTGCCAATACGAATTATAATTTTACGGTTTGGGCAATGGATTTATTGACACCCGTGCAGGCCCCTACACACTCGGAAATAACGTTAAATATTGCGCGTACAGGGTACCCTACCATACAGCAGACATATGTATTGCCCTATAGCATAGCAAGCAATAACAATCCATGGAATAGATTTTATTTAAGATGGAATTCGGGGGCTTTTAGCGGACCCGCTCATATCCAGATTTCACAACCATTTATAGCTTACCTGGGAAATAACCTGGGAATTGACGATATTTCTTTCAGCTTGGTAAATCCTGTTCCTTTAGCAATTGCGCCCTCAAGCAATGGTCCGGTTTGCCTGGGAAGTACACTAAATCTATTTGCCAATCTCACAGGGGGAAATGCTCCGTTCATTTATTCCTGGTCAGGGCCAAATGGGTATACTTCATCCGCTGCAAATCCAGTTATCTCAAATGCTACAGCATCCATGAGTGGAACTTACTCTCTTACTGTCACTGATGCCACAGGTTCTATTATATCAAATGCCACCAATTGTTCAAAAACCGTTCTTGTTGACGTGTCTGTTGGTTCAGGAATAACAATAACCGCAAGTGTAGTACCTGCGTCGGTATGTGCAGGTGCAACTGTAAATCTTGCTTCGAGCGCTACAGGTACAAACCCGAAAACACTTTTATCGGAAAATTTCAATGCTGCAGCCAATACCTGGACCAGAATCAATAACTCTGCCGGGGGAACACCTGTAAATGCTGCATGGACACTCAGGGCAGATGGTAATTATGGCTTTCATTCAAATGATTACAGCCAGTTTTACATTACTGACAGCCAATTGCAAGGAACCGGCACTACCAGGACTGAAACGATGCTGACTTCTCCGGTAATGAGTACTATTGGCCTTACCTCGTTAGCAATTGATTTTTATCACTATTTTGAATTCGCAGGTGTGAGCAATGAAAGGGCCAGTGTAGAAGTTTCGACAAATGGAGGAACCACCTGGACAGCAGTTACGATATATTCAAGCACACAGGGCAATTCGAATATTTTTGCGCACCCGGTAATTAATCTGAACGCTTATATAAACAATGCTACTTTTCAGGTAAGATTTCACTACTTTTCGAACGCAAGTGCAAAATATTGGGCTATTGACAATGTAACTGTGAAAGGTACATCAAACGTCTTTACAATCTTATGGTCTTCGACCCCGGCAGGATACACTTCTACATTGGCAAACCCGGGAAATGTAACACCCTCAGTAACTACTACTTCCTATACCGTTACCTACACGGATCAGGCAACAGGTTGTTCTGAAAGCAAACTGCTGCCAATCACGGTAAATCCTATCCCTACACTAACTATTACCAATCCGGCACCCGTATGTTCACCTGCGACGGTTGATCTTACAGCAGCAGCTGTTACCGCAGGCAGTACTGCAGGTCTTACCTTTACTTACTGGACAAATGCTGCAGCCACTTTATCATTGGCAAGTCCCAATGCCGTAGCAGCCTCGGGGACTTACTACATCAAAGGCACTACAGCAGCTGGATGTTTTGTAATCAAACCCGTTACGGTTACAGTTAATCCAAAACCTAATGTTGTTATTACTAATCCGGCAGCAGTATGCTCACCTGCAACGGTTAATCTTACATTACCCGCAGTTTCTGCCGGTAGTACAGCCTTACTTACCTTTACATACTGGACAGATGCCGGAGCCACATTACCTCTTATAACAGCTTCAGCAGTAGCAATCTCAGGAACTTATTACATCAAAGGAACTGCGGCAACCGGATGTTTTGATATCAAACCTGTGATTGTAACCATAAATCCGGCTCCTGCAACACCAGTAGTAACTTATAGTTGTGCCGCTGGTTTAGCAACTCTCACAGTGAACTCACCATGGGGAAGTTATCAATATTCATTAGACGGAGGCGCTTACCAGGTTGGAACATCTTTTACATCAGTTGCTAATGGAAGCCACACCATAGTAGCAAAGGACAATACAACAGGTTGTGTATCGCTGCCAGCTTCAGTAAATGTTAATTGCAGTTGTGTTAACCCGCCTACAGTAAATTTAAGCAGCACCATTGGAAGCACCTGTGTTTCTACAGCCATCACCCTAAGCGGTAATTTTGGCGGTGGAGCTACTCAAGTCACTGTATCTCAAACTAATGGAAGCGGAACGTTTAATGCAACTACCTTCAATGCTACTCCTTTCACCATTACTTATACTCCCGATGCCTCCGATGCAGGAAAAACTATTACAATAACAGTCACTACGAATAATCCAGGATTTCCTTGTACAAATGCGTCAGCAACGTATAGCCTGGTTGTTAGTCCACAAACGATACCAACCTTTAATGCAGTACCTGCAATTTGTGTGGGAGGCAGCCTGACTCCATTGCCAACAACATCTGTTAACGGCATTACCGGAACATGGAGTCCTGCTCTGAATAATACCCTGACAACTGTTTACACCTTCACTCCCACAGCTGGACAGTGCGCTACTACAGCAACGTTGACAATTACAGTCAATGACAGGGTAACTCCAACGTTTATAGCGATAACACCAATTTGTACAGGAGGCACTCTGAATGCATTGCCAACAACTTCTACCAACGGCATCACCGGAACGTGGAGTCCCTCTTTGGACAACACGCTCACAACAATCTACACCTTCACGCCTTTGTTATCGGAGTGCGCTACTACAACTACCATGACGATAACAGTCAATTCATTCCCAGTTATTACCTCACAGCCTGCAAATAAACTGATTTGTCCGAATGGCAGTACCACATTCGATGTGGTTGCAAGCAATGCAGGGACCTACCAATGGCAGGAAAACGACGGAACTACTGGTTGGCAAAATCTTTCAAATGGAGGAATTTATAGCAATGTACAAACGCCAAGTTTAAGCCTCACCGGCGTTCCTGTTACACAGCACGGGTATCAGTACCGATGTATTGTTACTACTGCGGCAGGTTGTTCATTATCAAGTAGTCCGGCTACTTTATCACTTATTCTTGCTCCTGTTATTTCGGTGCAACCGCCAGGAATTATTGAAATATGTGAAGGGGCTCCCGCCACTTTCAGTTTAACAGCAAACAGCAGCGGTACACTCTACTATCAATGGGAAATCTGGAACGGAACAGGATGGACACCTATAAGTGGTGCCACATCCAACCCCTTCATACTTAATAGTACTACTGGAATAAATAACACAGAATACAGATGCGTGGTAACGGATAACTGTACCCAGGAAGTTACAAGTACTGTGATGATATTATCCTATTATCCCTTACCAATCACTACACCTCCTGCCAACGATACTGCCTGTGCCGATTTTGGTGTATTCGCCA
>JANXXZ010000527.1 GCA_025350385.1 Bacteroidales bacterium | reverse complement strand
ACAAAAAAAATATATTCAAGAAAATAGTTGGGCAAAAGTAGCAGAACAATATATTCAAATATTCGAAAGTTAAAATGAAATTAGAAAAAATTAACAATGTTATTAAACCTGATTTTCATAATTCGGTAACTCAGCTTGGTTTATTCGGAACACTCTTTATTATTATGAAAGCTTATAGCATGGGTGCAGGAACATATACCGGGATTGAGGCTGTGAGCAATGGAATGCCTATCCTTCGCGAACCTAAAGTGGTAACTGCCCGAAAAACAATGAACCTGATGGCTGTTTCTCTTTCGTTCCTGGTTGTTGGTTTGCTGGTTGGTTACTCCCTCTATAGAGTTCAGGTTAGTCCGGTAAAAACATTAAACGCGGTGTTACTTGAATCGGTAACATCCGGATGGAGCAGGTATATAGGGTTATCATTTGTTTCCATAACATTGTTCTCAGAGGCATTTCTTCTTTTTGTTGCCGCACAGACAGGCTTTCTTGACGGCCCGCGCATTATGGCCAATATGGCGGCTGATCAATGGTTCCCGAAACGTTTTGCCTCGTTGAGCGACCGCCTGGTAAACCAGCGTGGAGTCGTGCTTATGGGTGTTGCAGCCATCATATTAATGGTAGTTTCCCGCGGGAAGGTTTCCTTACTGATTGTTTTATACAGCATTAACGTTTTTATCACTTTTACACTTTCACAATTGGGAATGGTCCGCCATTGGTGGATTGAACGTAAAAAGAACCCTCGTTGGTTAAAAGGCATTATCATCAATGGAATTGGTTTACTGCTGACAGGATTTATCCTTATCAGTGTGGTTATTTTTAAGTTTGGCGAAGGCGGATGGATCACGCTGCTTATTACGGGTACGATTGTAGTTTTATGTATCAATATTCAGAAGCACTATAAAAAAGTTAAATCCAGGCTGCATAAACTGAGGGTCTCAGCACTGAAGCATTTCAACGAATTATATAAAACACAGGGAATTAAAGAGGATGCGATCAAACTTCTGGCGTATGACAAGGATGCTCCCACAGCTGTGATACTGGTTAGTGGTTTTGGTGGTACAGGGTTGACCACCCTGATGAAAGTAATTGAGGCCTTTAAGGGGACCTGCACCAATATAATTTTTATCAGGATCGGAGTTATAAACTCCAGGAACTTCAGGGGGTCAAAAGAGATGGAACATTTTAAGGAAAAGGTAATAGATGACGGGTTGAAGTATATTCATTTTGCCAATCAGCTGGGACATTATGCCCGTTATTTCTGGACCATAGGTACCGACCCTGTCGCTGAAATCGAAAGGATGATCCCGCGATTGCTGCGTTCAATCAGGTACCCGACATTTTTCGGCGGACAACTAGTTTTCTCGAAACGTTATGGTTTTGAAAGCCTGTTGCACAACCATACCATTTTCATGGTACAGCGTAAACTATTTAAAAGAGGTGTACCTGTTATCATCCTTCCAATAAATGTTCCTGATTAGAGTTCGCTGCTTTGATTCAAAAGCAGAGGAACCGCAGGAATACCGAATAAAACGGAAATTATGAGTCAGATCTTATCATTATCAAGATAATCGGCCGCCTGGTAATAGCTGGAAGTTAACAGGTGCTTACTTTGGTTTACAGCAATTGTGTAACAAGTCCGGGGATAAGTCCAAGTGCCAGTTGAGCCAGGCACAGGATCACCAGGAATACTTTCAACATGGGTGTCAGCCCGATTACAATGGTACCTCCTTCGCGGAAGAACATGGAAATTACCGGTTTGAGATAATAGGCCAGACTGATTGCTGAACCTATGACAGCGATAATAACCAGTCCGATGTAACCACTTTCAAGGGTAGCAGAGAAAAGGGCAAATTTCCCCATGAATCCGGCAAGAGGCGGTATTCCGGTAAGAGATAGCATAGAAACAGCCAGGGTGACCGCTATATAAGGATTCCTCCGGGCCAGGCCCTGATAGTGAATCATCTTGTCATCATAAATAAAATCCTTCACCAGCATGAGCACTACGAATGCCGAATAGGTAGATAAAGAGTAGGCTGCAAGATAGAGCAACACAGCAGCGGTTGAATGGCTGTTCATGGCGACTAATGCCATCATAATGTACCCGGTATGAGCTATTCCCGAATAGGCAAGCAGCCTTTTAAAAGTGCGCTGGTACAAAGCAATGAAATTGGCAAGAAGAATAGTAACTGCCGAAATCACAACCACCGTATTTGCCCAGAGCGGTTCAACGGACATGAAACAATGCTGGAATAACCTGAAAATGGCAGCAACCCCGGCAACTTTCACTACAGTTGCCATAAAAGCTGTGATCACAGTAGGGGAGCCCTGGTATACATCCGGTAACCAGAAATGAAACGGCACAGCAGCAATTTTAAAAATAAGTCCGACGAACGTAAGAAGCATTCCGGCATAGAACATATTGGGCATATGACGGGCATGTTCCGATGCAAATTTCCCGATGGCTTCAAGGTTAAATGAACCACTGGAACCATATAGCAAGGCTATTCCGAAAAGCAGGAAACCGGATGCAAACGATCCCATGAGGAAGTATTTCATGGAAGCTTCCTTGGCCAGGTTATCGAATTTCTTGCTTCCCGCTAATACATACATGGAGATGGATAAGGTCTCTATACCTATGAACAGCATAGAAAGATTAGCAAACGAGGTCATGAGGATTCCGCCGATGAGTGAAAAGACGAGAAGGATGTACACATCATCCAGAGGCTTTACCACGTTCCTGAAATAGTGACCGGCGATCAGAATTACGAGGATTGCCATTACAATCAGGATGGTATTGAAGGCGACCGCAAAATTATCCACTACCATCATTTCATTGTAATAGTGCCGGTTGGTGTTCCAGTCGGCTACGTTAATGACGCAAGCCACTATCAAACCAATTACCAGAATAGGGACAATCCAATTATATTTATGCCAGGCTCCGATCATCATGGTTATGATCGCTAGTAAGGAAAGTGCTATGAGTGTGGCCATCCGTATATTTTAAAGATAATTCGATTAATTGGATTAGATGAATTTAGCTGCCATTACTATTGTCCCAGTATTTTCATCAATGCCGGTTCAGCAATTCGCAGGAAGGTCGCCGGGTACATGCCGATCCAGAAGATCATAACAACAATGGGTGAGAGGGTAATGATCTCCCTCGTACTCAGGTCACTGAATTCAAGGAGGGAATCATTTGGTTGCCCGAACATGGTCCGCTGG
>JANXXZ010000048.1 GCA_025350385.1 Bacteroidales bacterium | reverse complement strand
AGCGCGGAGTAATGTGAGCGCAGTCTGTTTCATTGGTTTCTCCTGAAACATCTGTTTCATGAAGCAACCGGGCAAGTTCACGATCGAAGTGAAGTGAATCAAGACGCCGGGCAGCTTCTTCTTTTGCATATTCTTTTTCCTTATCAATCTGAGCTTTGAGCGAATAAACGTGCATCCCCGTATTTGCAAGTGCCTTTTGCTGAACCAGGTCAGTTAATTCGAGAATGGCAACCCTTAATGACTGGTAAATCCGATCACGCTGAGGGTCCGGAACGCCCCTGAAGGTATATTCCAGCAACATACGGTAAGTTTGATCAAGGTTTTCGAACTGAAGGGTAAAATCGGCTACATGCATCCCTTCCATCATCCGCGAGACGCGGGTTAACGCTTCCTTTAAGCGGTTTGAGTGAACCAGGGAATTAATCTCCCCACTGATGTTCTCTATATCTTTTTTACTGAGCATAGTAATATATGTTTACTTCAGGAAACACGATTTAAAACCCAGCAAATCAACACATCAAAGAAAATAATACTGATGTGGACAGTTCTTAACTGATCATACCAATGAACTCCTCTTCTGTTATGATAGCCACACTGAGTTGCTCAGCCTTTTTGCGCTTTTCAGGTCCCATCTTTTCGCCGGCGAGCAGGTAATCGGTATTTTTTGAAACTGATCCTGCATTTTTACCACCATGAACTTCAATAAGCAGCTTAATCTGATCGCGTGAGAAACGACTGAACACTCCGCTAACTACAAATACTCTGCCCGATAATTTATCTGACAAATTGGCCGTTTCCGGTTGTTCCATCATAACGCCTGCTTCTTTGAGCCTGGCAATCATTTCCAGATGTTTGGGTTCTGAAAAATAGGCAACAATACTTCCTGCGATCTTATCCCCGATTTCTTCAACCGTGATCAGTTCTTCAAGACCGGCATTGGAAAGGCTATCCATATTTTTATAATGACGGGCCAGTTTTTTTGCAACAGTTTCGCCTACATAACGAATTCCGATAGCATAAAGGACCCGCTCAAAAGGCACCGATTTGGATCTTTCAATTCCCTGGAGAATATTTTCAGCGGTCTTCTCCTTAAAACTCAGCTTTTTGCCCTTTTTGCCTTCCACCCCTCCGATCACTTTTTCAAGACCGAAAAGCATTTCATAAGTCAGGTCGTAAAGATCAGCCACATTTTTCACAAGGCCATTATCAAACAGCATTTCTACTTTCCCTTCGCCCAGGCTGTCGATATTCATAGCTTTACGGCTGATGAAGTGTTCAAGCTTTCCTTTGATCTGGGGAGGGCAATTATCCTCATTCGGGCAGTACCAGACTGCTTCTCCTTCAATTCGTTCCAGCCTGGTGTCGCATTCGGGACAATTAGTAATAAAAGCAACAGGTTCTGAAAAGAGGTCCCGCTTCGAATAATCAACCCCGATTATTTTCGGGATGATCTCCCCTCCTTTTTCGACGAACACCTGGTCGCCCGGCCTGACATCCAGTTTCTCAATGATATCGGCATTGTGCAGGCTGGCCCGTTTCACAACGGTACCTGCCAGCTGAACCGGACGGAGGTTTGCTACCGGGGTTACAGCTCCTGTTCGCCCAACCTGGTAATCGATTGACAGAAGCTTTGTTACAACCTGCTCTGCCTTAAACTTATATGAAATTGCCCATCGTGGCGATTTGGCTGTGAAACCCAGAAGTTGTTGCTGGGCAACCAGGTTCACCTTGATCACAATACCATCAATATCATAAGGAAGGTTGGACCGGATCAGTCCTGTTTCGTTTATGAAAGCTACTACATCATCTAAGGAAGAGCACAGGCGGGTATGTTCCGAAGTCTTAAAACCCCATGAATTCAATGCTTTCAAACTCTCAAGATGCGACCTGAGCGACAGGTTTTCACCCAGCAATGAATACACAAAATTATCCAGCGGCCGTTTTGCCACTTCGGCTGAATCCTGCATTTTAAGGCTGCCGGCTGTCGCATTCCGGGGATTTGCAAACGGGGCTTCGCCGATCTCAATCCTTTCTTCATTGAACGCATCAAATCCTTTCCGTGGCATAATAATCTCACCCCGGACCTCAAATTGAGAAGGATAACCGCTACCCCGCAATTTCAGAGGAATACTTCGTATTGTCCTGACGTTGGCTGTTACATCATCGCCCTGCACTCCATCTCCTCTTGTCACGGCCTGCACCAATAAACCATCCTGGTATGTCAGGCTGATTGAAACCCCGTCGAATTTTAATTCGCAGATGTATTCAAACTGTTCATCAATGGTTTTACGGATACGCCCGTCAAAATCGCTTAATTCGCTTTCGGAATATGTGTTACCTAATGAAAGCATCGGGTAGGTATGAACTACAGACCGGAATTCCCGGGTAACCTGCCCTCCTACCCGCTGGGTAGGTGAATCGGGAAGAGCCAGGTCGGGAAAATCTTTTTCTAACCGGTTAAGCTCTTCAAGCAGCATATCAAAATCATAATCAGTAATCTCGGGTTGAGCCATCACATAATAGAGGTAATTATGATGGTTGATGTCATCCGTAAGTAGGCGGATTCGGAGTGTGGCTTCGTCACGATTCATCTCTCTTCGATTTTTTTTGGCACCAGCGCCTGGTTCCTGTAAACAATTATAGTCTGGTTGAGGTTCACGGGATTTAAACGAAACATCACAGCATCCACAAAACCGGGTTTGATAGTGGTTTCGTAAATGAGAGAAGGCAGCTGCTTTTTAAGTGAATCAAGCCGTTGGGTTAAATTACTGGTTTCAGAAAAAAGAACAAACCGGGCATTCCGGATATCTTCCCGCACTGAATCTCTCAAAGGAGAATAAGTTGTTATGATATCCCGTGAAATGGAAATAACGTTTATCCATTGCCCCAGGTAAAACTGGGGAAACATCCGAGCGCCTTCATTATTGGAGTCTTCGGACAATATCACTTTGATGTTGTGGTATCTTGATAGATAAGTCATCACCTCCACCCTTGATCGTTTTGAATAACTCACTGTTACAACTGACAATAAAACCAGGTTTAGGATCCAGAAAAATATCCAGCATCTTTTTATCAGGAGATGCTTTTTCCCCCACCAGGCTGAATTACTTACTATTACGCTCCAGCCGGCTATTCCCAGGATGATAAAGAAAGGCAGAACAGGGAATATAAACCGTTCCTGCTTATTTGGGAAAAATGAATGAAAAAGCAGGAACAGGAATGCCGGGAGAAACAGTATCAGTTGTTTCTTCCAGAGTTTTAAAAAACCGGAAATGAGAAACAGTGAAACTGGAGGTAGCAATATACCGGCAATCAGTAAAATATAATTGTACCATGGCCCTGTGACATAATCATTTGCAGCCTGGATGTTATACAAAACATATTCTTTAAATTCCGCGAAAGGATAGCCCCATACCATATAATCTATCAGTCCCTGAACCGGCAAAATGGCAATGATCACACCTAAACCGAAGGTCAGGGAAGGAATCCATTTTCTCAGAAACAGTAACGCCAAACCAGCGCCACCGATGAAAACCACCGTCTGAAACCGGATGGAAAAACCTAATCCCATTATTATTCCTGCCAGCAGGTAATTAAGCCAGGGTCTCGAACGTTCTTCGGCTACCAGTAGTTGCCAGGTTCCGGCCATCATAAAAGGGATACAAACCATTTCCACAAGGTTCCTCACACTCAGCATCGGCATAAACCAGAGAACAGCAAGCAATATTCCGGCAGTTGCTGCTTCTTTCTTCCCCGAAATTTTCAATGTTATTTTATACCCGTACCAAACAACCAGCATTGAGAAAAGCCCGTGAAGCAGCCGGACAAAAAGCATTTTAAGCTGCGGATCAGTGAGATGGATTGCATTAAAGAATAAAAAAAGCACATAATGTAGTCCTGAATAAAGCAGGCTATGTCCATCGGGTTGCACATTCAATCTTCCTCCCGGTAACCATTCCTGGTAGTTTATTCCGTCGGCCCAGGCCTGTGCCGGTTCAATTACGAGGAAATGATCGTCGTGCATGCCAAAACCACGCGAAAAAATAACAGCCAGCATCCTGATAAAAACTGCAAGAAGCAGGATTACACTAAGAGGTTTCTGTTCCCATTTATTGCGTATTAAATTGATTATCTGCATAGAGAAAAGCTAAAGGAATTATTTCAATAGTGTGTAAATATACGGGAATTGAAGCAAAATAAAGTAGTTGATGGATTGTTCTCAAACTCAACCTGAATATTTCAGTATTTGAGGTTCAGTCCTATTATTTGAACAGAACGAATTCATTATAAGCTCATAAAGAAGATATGCATGATCCAGGTATTCTTTTAGGTTTTTGTTACTTTTCCTTCGCTTGATCGGAAGAAAAGTAACTAAAGAACTTAGCGAAGCGATCTCGTGAGCCGCAGGCGATTAAAGATCAAGACTTTATAAAAATGCTTGCGGTTCTAAGTCGGAGGTATCAGGCTTGCCATACAAGGCATGATAAATTTTTCCATCGCCTGGCATTTCAACTTGCGGTTTATGGCTACCCGCAAATCCAACGCACTATACCTCCTCCAAGAACCGCTGGCGTATTTTTATAATGTCGGTTGTTCCTGTAAAGATCATATGATAAGATGGCAAAACAAATCCTGAAATTGCAGCTAACTTAACAAAAAGCACGGAAATTAATTCCTGCAAAATGTACTATGCTTGGATCATTTCAAGTATTTTCGCCAGATTATAAGGAGTTTCTTTAACCTTGCAGAATCAACAATCAATTAATTGATTTACCATGAAAAACATGCATTTTATCACACTCCTGGCTTTACTGCTGCCTGTATTAGCCTATACCCAGGCAGATTCACCATCCAGTCGGTTTACTCCTGAACTTCTCTGGAAACTAGGCAGGGTAAGCGAACCACAGGTTTCGCCCGATGAAAAAACCATCCTTTTTGGGGTTTCCTGGTATAATCTGGCCGAAAATAAAGGAAACCGCGATCTGTTCATCATGCCGGTTACCGGAGGAGAAGCTAAAAAAATTACTTCGTTCAAGGGCAGTGAAGCAAACGGGATTTTCCGTCCCGACGGGAAGAAAATCGGCTTCCTATCAGCCGAAACGGGTTCCATGCAAATCTGGGAAACCAATATTGACGGAACTAAACCGGTGCAGATTTCAAAAGTGGAAGGTGATATCTCGGGATTTTCCTATTCACCCAAAGGAAACCGCATCCTGTTTACTATGAGGGTAAAGCTGGATAAAACAGCTAATGATATTTATCCTGACCTGCCAAAGGCCAATGCCCGGATTGAGGAAGACCTGATGTACCGGCACTGGGATTCATGGAGTGATTTTTCCTATAGTCATATTTTTATCGCACCCTATACCGATGGAAAACTTGGAAACGCCGTTGATATCATGAAAGATGAGCGCTACGATTCCCCTATGCTGCCCTGGGGAGGTATGGAACAGATAGCCTGGAACCCCGAAGGTAGCCAGGTTGCCTATACCTGTAAGAAACTCACAGGGAAGGCATACAGCCTCAGCACCAATTCCGAAATCTACCTCTATGACATTGTTAGTAAAGGAACCAGGAATATCAGCCAGCCAAACCCGGGATATGACCAGGACCCCGTTTTTTCGCCGGACGGTAAAAAGATCGTTTGGCGAAGCATGGCCCGTGCGGGGTTTGAAGCCGATAAGGACCGGATCATGATCTATGATATGGCTTCCGGGAAATTCTCAGACTATTCCGGCAAATTTGACCAGAGTTCATCTGGTTTCACATGGGCTAACAATGGAAAAACGCTGTTTTTCCTGAGTGGTATTCATGGGACTACGCAAATTTTCAGCCTGAATCTTGGTGATCGCGAAATCAGGCAATTCAGCCACGGAGTGCATGATTACCTTGCAATTGCAGTTGCCGGTAAAAATATAATCGGCGCCAAACAATCCATGCTCATGCCTACGGAGTTGTTTGCTCTCGATGCATCCGGGAGTGAAACCCAGCTCACGTTTACCAATGCTTCTATCCTGAAGGATATTCATTCAGCAAAGGTTGAGGAACGCTGGATTACAACCACCGATAAAAAGAAAATGCAGGTCTGGGTTATTTATCCTCCTGATTTCAATCCTAAGAAAAAATATCCTGCATTGCTTTTCTGTGAAGGTGGACCGCAAAGCATGGTAAGCCAGTTCTTTTCTTACCGCTGGAATTTTCAGATGATGGCTGCAAACGACTACATTGTGGTTGCTCCTAACCGCCGCGGACTGCCGGGCTTCGGGCAGGAATGGAATGACCAGATCAGCGGCGATTACGGCGGGCAGAATATGAAAGATTACCTGGTTGCGATTGATTCGCTGTCAGCAGAACCCTATATCGACAAGAACCGCCTGGGAGCAGTCGGGGCAAGTTACGGCGGTTTCTCAGTTCTCTGGCTGGCCGGTCATCATGAAAAGCGGTTCAAGGTATTCATTTCCCATTGCGGGATGTTCAATCTTGAAGATCAATATCTTACTACCGAAGAAATGTGGTTTGTGAACTGGGACCTTGGCGGACCTTACTGGGAAAAGAATAACCCGAAGGTTGACCGGTCTTATGCCAATTCGCCCCATCTTTTTGCAGACAAATGGGATACACCCATCCTGGTCATTGAAGGCGAAAATGATTTCCGTATTCCTTACACCCAGGGAATGGCTGCTTATAACGCGGCCAAACTCAGGGGAATCCCGGCTAAGTATCTTCATTTTCCTGAAGAAAGTCATTGGGTACTCAAGCCCCAAAACTCAGTACTTTGGCAAAGGGAATTTTTCCAATGGCTGGATAAATGGCTGAAATAAAGGAGAGTGATTATATCGTTTTACTTTTACGGGCTTTAGGGCCCGTTTTTTATGCCATTAGTTTTACCTGGTTCCTGCCAAATGAACAGGAATATAAAATCAAAATGCAAAATTGAAAATGCAAAATTCAAAACAGGTCTAACTCCGGCGATTTAATTCATAGCTATGTTTTACAAATGAAGAATTACAAAGAATGTAATTAAACCACTGATTTTATGTTTACTAATTATCCTTCCCGGTAATTTGATAATAGGTGTATACGAGAAATACCAGCTGCTAAAAATGGATTTTGTTAGTAAGTTTTTCGTAATACAAAAAAAAATCTCATTTTTCCGGAATGGATTTTTTGATTTTGACGTATATTGCAATGAATTTATATTTGCTTTGATTTCCGCTTACTGATTCGATACTTTATTATCTCGTTTTTACACTTCCATTGTACTTGTTTCTTTTAAAATCAAGGTATTGAAATTCACAGTTATTGAATAAGAATTATCA
>JANXXZ010000494.1 GCA_025350385.1 Bacteroidales bacterium | reverse complement strand
CCGTTTGGTGAGTGTGGTAACCAATGTACGTTCATTCACCTTGCTTCTCAGTTCCACTTCATCAAGCAGGTCGTCCATCTGGTTCAGACTGGGTTTCACCGTGATAAGCGGATCGAGCAATCCTGTTGGGCGGATAAGTTGTTCAACTACCACGCCTTCAGTCTGTTTCAATTCATAATCAGCAGGAGTGGCACTGACATAAATGATTTGATTGTACATGGTTTCGAATTCTTCGAACTTCAACGGTCGATTATCCATAGCCGAAGGCAACCTGAAACCATATTCCACGAGGTTTTGCTTCCGTGAGCGGTCGCCGCCATACATTGCCCTAATCTGGGAAACTGTCACATGGCTTTCGTCGATGACCATCAGGAAATCGGTAGGGAAATAATCGATCAGGCAAAACGGTCTTGCCCCCTGCAGCCTGCGGTCAAAATAGCGGCTATAGTTTTCTATACCGGAACAATATCCAAGTTCCCTCATCATCTCCACATCATAGGTTACCCGATCCTCAAGTCTTTTAGCTTCCAGGTTCCGGCCTATGCTCTGAAAATATTCCACCTGCTTTACCATATCCTGCTGAATCTCCCACAACGCATCTTTCATCTTCTCCTTGGAAGTAACGAAGATATTGGCCGGAAACAGCACCATATCAGTAAGGTTTTCAATGCCACGGCCGTTCAGGGGATCAAAGGATTCAATAATTTCGATTTCGTCACCAAAAAAAATGACACGATTAGCTATATCGGCATAAGCCGGGAAGATATCAACCGTATCACCTTTTACCCGGAACTTGCCGCGGGTCAGATCCAGTTCAGTTCGTGAGTAAAGACTTTCGACAAGTGCATGAAGGAACTTGTTCCGGCTCAGGCGGTCACCAACCTTGATACGAATCACGGAATTGGTGAAATCATCAGGGTTACCGATTCCGTAAATGCAGGAAACGGATGAAACTACAATTACATCACGGCGACCCGAAAGGAGTGAAGAGGTAGCGCTGAGACGTAACTTTTCAATTTCTTCGTTAATTGATAAATCCTTCTCAATGTATGTATTTGTAACCGGGATGTAAGCTTCCGGCTGGTAATAATCATAGTAGGAAACAAAATACTCAACCTTATTTTCAGGAAAGAACTGCTTGAACTCGCCATAGAGTTGAGCAGCCAGGGTTTTATTGTGACTCAGAACAAGCGTGGGCCTGTTTACTTGCTGGATAACATTGGCAATGGTAAAGGTTTTCCCCGAACCGGTAACACCCAACAGAACCTGGGAAGGTAATCCATGGACCAATCCTTCAGTAAGTTGCCTGATGGCTTCGGGTTGATCGCCAGTGGGTAGATATTCAGAAGTGAGCTTAAAATCCATGCTTCTTTATTTCTCTCTTGCAATTAATTGTTAGCCCTGATTAGCAGATTATTATTGAATAAAACCTTAATTTTAATCATTCAATCTCTAGGCAACTGGTTTTCGTCTAGAGTTTGCTGACTATCCGGAAATAGTTACCGCAGTATTTACAAGGCCTGCATATTACTGATGTGTCTTAATAGTAGCTACAATCGGATAGTGGTCGGAATATTCCTTATGAATAGTTTTATAATCAAGTACTTTCATCAGTTTATCCACGAAAATATAATCTATTCTCAGGATTGGTAACAGTTGCGTATAGGTTTGCCCTAAGCCGGACCCGGCGGCTATAAAAGAATCGGTGTGGGTCCGTGCAACCTGGCGATAAGCATAGGAAGCCGGCGTGTCATTAAAGTCGGCACATAACATAACAGGGTATGGTGATTCAGCAATGATTCCGGCCAACTGATCTGCCTGGCCTGCCCTTTTCTTATAGGCTGTCAGCATTTTACTGAAGATAGCTTTTGATCCCTGCTTTAAGAATTTGTTGCTGGCTGAATTATTGGCAAGTTCATCAACAAACACATAATCTTCCTTACCGAATTTTATGGATTCAAGGTGGGTGTTTATTACCCGGATAGTATCACCAGGTAGGACTATATCCGTAACAACACAGTAATTCTCATAACTGTGGTCAAAACTTATTTTGATGGTTTTAATAATAGGATACTTACTAAAAGTTGCAATTCCAAACGGCAGTAATTTCTTCCCGTTATCAATAAAAGCAGCATAATAATACCGGCATTTCCCAAATCCAATAATAGTATCAGCGTAATTTACGCGGTTCCTGCGCCCGCTATAGTATTCCTGGAGACAAAGAATATCAGGGGATTCTGCACGTATAAGATTCAAAATCTGTTCTCGTGATTCAGTATCTTGTTTAAGATTTTTCCAATTATACAAGTCAAAAAGCCGGACATTATAAGACATTACCTTGATGGCATCGGAAGCGGTAATTATTTCGTAAGAACTCCGGAACTGGATAAAAGAATTGAAGTGATTGTAACACAAAACGATAGTTACTAATGAGAAAATGAAATATTTCTTAAGAAATACGAGCCAGAACAATACAAAAAACAAATTTATAATGAGAAAAAACGGGAAGGCAATTCCGGCGAATGCCAGTGGCCAGAATGAAGCAGGCGAAACATGGGAAGCTAGCAACGAAAACAGAAGCATGATAATAAAAATGAAGTTTACTAAAAGCAAAACTTTGGTAGGAAATGACATTTTATTTCCTCCGGTCTTTTTTGCATTTTTAAGTGAATTTTTTGCCATACTTAAGAACCCGTTACCTAAAATTATAAGTATTGAATCTTGAAATTCATCATGAAACGGTATTACTTATTGCTAAATTTAAAAAGAAATTCCTTCTCTGCTTCCGAAAGACTTTTATACCCCGATTTCGCAACTTTATCGAGTATGAGATCAATTTTCTTCTGGTTCTGAGCTTTACGGATATTATATTCGTCGTCAGTAAGAGGTTTTGAGGTTGAATACACAGTTTTAAAATGCCTTCTGCCATATTTTTTTCTAAAATTGAACCTTGATATCAGGTGAGGAAAAGACGGGAACAGCCTGGAACGCATCAGCAGGATGTAGATCAGTCCGGCTGAAGCCCCTCCCAGATGTGCAAAGTGGCCACCGGGGTTGCTCGATCGTATCATAAATACATCGAGAAGAATTGTCACCAGGGCAATATACCTGATTTTTACCGGGCCTATGAAAAGCAGGTTAACCGTATAGTCAGGTACCATAACAGATGTTGAAACGATAATGGCCAGCACCGATGCCGAAGCGCCCAGTGCAATTGCGGCATGAAGGCTTGAGGAAAATGCGGGAAAAATATTATACGCCAGCATAAATGTCAACGCACCGAATATCCCTCCAATCAGATAAACTGAGAGTAACCGTCCGCCATTCAGGAATTCCAGGAAGATCTTTCCGAACCAATAAAGCCAAAGCATATTGAAGAAAAGATGCCAGAATTCAATATGAAGGAACATATAAGTAAAAATGGTCCAGGGCTTGGATATCCAGAGATCAAATCTGGCTGGTACGGCTAACCATTGCTGTATACTTTCGAGCCATATTTTTTCAACGGGGTTTCCCTGGGTTTGATACAAAGAAGCCACAACCAGCAAAAGGTTTATTACAAGCCAAACGCCAACATTAATCAGGATAAGCCGTGTTAAAACAGACTTATCCTTTATAAAACGGCTGAAGTGTTCAGTAAGCGGCTGCGTTTGAAACATTGTTTAGACCATTTATGATTAATTGAAAGCTTTTATCTGTATGCCTGTCAGTAAGGATTTTGAATTATCAGTTAGCCGTTATCAGCTATTTGGAGTCAGATAAGGCGTTTTAAGTTTAGCAGAGTAATATGAGTAAGAAGCCTTGAATTGAGATATCAGGAATTTCGCCATTACTGGTTATCCCAATATCCAATATTATTGCCAATGATGAAATTGTTCTTTATTATCCGTTTTTCTCCAGTAAATGATGAGCAAGAAGCCAAAGAACATGCCTCCCAGGTGTGCAAAATGAGCTACATTCCCGCCAGAATCATAAAATCCTGAGATCAGTTCAATGGCTCCGAATAGGATCACAAACCATTTAGCTTTCATCGGAATGAAGAAGTAAAGGTAGATGAGTGAGTTTGGGAATAACATGCCGAAAGCTAGAAGTAAGCCATAAATAGCACCTGAAGCACCGATTACTACTGGAAGATTCAGGAAATGTTCTTTATACTCAGAAACAAAGTTTACAGCACCTTGTAAGGCCTCTGTGTTGGTCGGATGCATCTGAAGAATACCGAAGTTGTTATTAAACTGTTGAAGAAGAGGCTGTATCTCTCCAGAGTTATCAAATCTATGGGTCGATATAAATTGTTGCAAATTTGCAATGTTTGGATTTTCCAGGAATGCATTCATTAGTTGCAAATCAGGATTCACCTGGAAATAAAAAATCAGGTAATGAAACAAGGCAGCACCAATCCCGGTAATTACATAGAAAAAAATGAAACGTTTTGGCCCCCATACGTTTTCAAGTACTGATCCGAACATCCATAGCGCAAACATGTTGAAGAAAATATGGGAAGGACTACCATGCATGAACATATAGGTGATAAACTGGTACGGTGCGAATTTGGAGGCTGCCAGGTAATGAAGGCCCAGGATGTCGGTAAGGTCAATATTAAAAGCGCTACCTAATCCAATAGTAGCCAGGTAAAAAAGAACATTTAGTATGATAATGTTTTTAACAACCGGGGGTAATACCCTGAAGCCTGTAGGACTATATTGATCGTAACTCATGTAGGCAGTTATTAGATTAATGTAATATTTTTTCTATTTCGGAAGAAACAAGGATCTTAAGTATCCGGCTTCCATCCGGGGCAACTTCAGGAACTTTGCATCCAAAAAGTTCATCGATTATTGTCTGCATTTCCTCAGGCTGTAGGGATTTACCAGCCCTGACAGCCATGTTCCTGGCTAAAATTTTTGCCAGCCTGGTTTTTCGGTCAGTGCCCAAATCGCTTTTATCCTTTTTATAATCTTCGAGCAAACCTTCGATGAAACTTCCTGTCTCACTCACAGGAAGTGAAGCAGGGGTGGCATTCACAATAAATGTTCCTCCACCAAGTTCACTAATTTCAAATCCCAGGTTGATTAGATCACTGGCAATTTCACGTATTATTTCACAATCAACCGGTGATAAATGAATATTTTGGGGAAACAGGCTTCGCTGCTGCAATCCCTGTTCAGATTCCATCATCGTATTGATCCTTTCAAAAAGAATCCTTTCGTGTGCTTTTTGTTGGTCCACAATCAGTAAGCCTGATTTTACATTTGCTACAATGAAACGGTTTTGTACCTGTAATAGTTTAAATCCCGGGAAAGAATCGTGGATCTTTCCGGAATCGGATGGTTCAGGTTGATTTTTTTCGTGCCTGCTGAATATCGTACTGGTTGGCGACGTTTGTTGAATTTCTCCGCGAGGAGCAACCACTTCAAAGATTTTTTCCCATTGCCCTCGGTTTGCATTCAGCCCATCCGATGGCTTTTGAAACTGCCTTGATTCCCTGTTGAAGGGATTATAATCAGGATCAATAGTAATGGTTGGTGGCTTGGGTTCATAACCTTTGGGAACAGGAAAATCGAACCCCGGTTCGGTATTAAAATCGAGAGTGGGAGCAAGGCTGAACATACCAAGTGCATGTTTTACGGCCGATCGCACCGATCCGTAAATCAATTGTTCGTGCTGAAACTTTACTTCTGTTTTTGTAGGATGAATATTCACGTCAATGGTAGCCGGGTCCACTTCGATAAAAAGGAAATAGGATGGAAAGGCTGAATCTGGGATAAGTTCATCAAATGCCTGTTCAACAGCATGATGCAGGTAAGGATAACGAATAAATCGTGCGTTTGCAAAAAAGTATTGTTCTCCCCTGGTTTTCCTGGCTGTTTCGGGTTTACCGATATATCCGCTGATCAGGATCTGTTCTGTTTTCATTTCAACCGGCAACAACTTCTCGTTGATTGAGTTTCCGAAAATATGGACGATCCGCTGGCGAAGGTTAGCCTTCGAAAGCTGAAATACAGGTTTATCATTATGAAATAAGGAAAGTTCAATTTCGGGGTGTACCATCGCTACCCGTTGAAATTCTTCCATCACGTGACGGAATTCCACCACATCCGATTTCAGAAAATTCCTTCGTGCCGGGACATTGTAGAAGAGGTTTTTTACCTGGAGAGAAGTTCCTGCAGGACATGAAACTGGTTCCTGGCTTTTAACTTTTGAACCTTCAATCAGGATGTAGGTTCCGAGTTCCTCATCTTGTTTGCGCGTTTTAAGTTCAACCTGTGCAATTGCAGCAATAGAAGCAAGTGCCTCACCTCTGAAACCAAGAGTCCGGATTGCAAACAAATCATTTGCTTCGCGGATTTTTGACGTGGCATGACGTTCAAAACTCATCCTGGCATCGGTAACTGACATACCAGAGCCGTTATCTGTAACCTGTATAAGGGTTCGGCCGGCATCTTTTACAATCAGCTTGATATTGGAAGCGCCTGCATCAACAGCGTTTTCAAGCATTTCCTTAACTGCTGAAGCAGGGCGCTGAATAACCTCGCCGGCAGCAATCTGGTTGGCTACAGAATCGGGCAGTAACCTGATTAAGTCGGGCATTGAAAGAGTTATAAAGTTGGTTATGTATTCCTGAAAGTACTCACCATTTATCGTAGTAAAATCTCAGATTTATTCAGACGGATAATGTCATAATAACAGGAATTATTGCTTCAATTAAGTTAAATCAGGATCTTGTAAATCAATGTTTTATAAATAATTCTTATGTAAGCATAAGAATCTTCTCTATTCCATTTATTACCGTTTGTAATAAACTGACTTATACTCTAACCGGTGCATTTTTTATTTTCTGAATCCAAAAATATTATTGCACTGGGTGATAGTCGCTTGTATACTGTACGGTGTTTTAGCCTGATTCTAATGCAAAGGTACCTCAAAATTATCATACATTTGCATAGCACTGCATGGTTATGTATCCTTCAGACCATCTCAATTTAATAACTGCTGTGAGTAATAACAAGAAATTTGATAAACTGATAGTTGTCGGCGACAGAGTGCTGGTCAAGCCAAAAACCTTGTCTAATAAGACTAAAACAGGATTATTTCTACCGCCAGGGTTCTCCGAAAAAGAAGAAATACAATCAGGGTATGTAATTAAAGTAGGTCCCGGTTTTCCTATCCCGTTTTCGTCGGATGATGAAGCAGAAACCTGGAAGAAAAGTGAAGGTGATAAGATAAAGTATATCCCCTTGCAGGCTGCAGTGGGAGATCTTGCAATTTTTCTGGCCAAGGGAGCCATTGAGATTGTGTATGATAATGAAAAGTATTTTGTCGTTTCCCAGCAATCCATATTACTCCTCGAAAGAGATGATAACCTTTTTGAGTAATGCAAAAAAAAACTCCTGACTGGACAGGAGTTTTATTTATAAGATCATTCTGGAACTATGAAGCAAACACTTTGCTCTTGCTGGTTACCAGGTAAAAGGCTCCAAAGAATATTCCGTTGAAGAACAGGTCACCCGTTATTCCGTTCATAAAGAACGGCAAGCCGGCGATATACGCCTGCATCAACCCAAAAAAATCATGCGAATAAGGGAACAAACCGGTTGACCAGGAGGCAAAATTGGTTACTAGGAAAAAAATTAC
>JANXXZ010000481.1 GCA_025350385.1 Bacteroidales bacterium | reverse complement strand
CTCCTACTACGGCAACAACTTCGTCAATTACCTTATCCTGTGCCAATACAGGTTTAATGGCTGCAGCCAGCAGCAGGACAATGGCAAGTATCACTATTTTGTTCATCTTCAATTATCAGGGGATGTTAGTATATTTCAAAGTTCTTTTTGCCAAGAGCTGCTTTAAAGAGGTCCTCTTCCATGCGCGTTAGCATTTCCGATTTACGCTTTATGAGCAGGATCGTACGGATATTGCTGGTTTCAAAGCTCAGGGGTGAAACGCTCTCTTTTATTTTGTATTCCTTTATCTGAACCAGGTAAAGGTTGGTTGTATCCTGAACTTCGAAGTATGTATTCTCATCGAGGAATGTCTGCTGGTTCGATACTTTAAGCGGGACCTTGGCCGCAAATTCCGAAAACGACATCCATAACTGGTCATCGAGGCGGGAGTTTACTGACTGCTGCCGGCAAAGTTCGGTCAATTTATCGCGATCGGCTTCCTTGCTGCTTCTCAGCAACTGGCGGAAGCGCTTCACCTGTGGCGAATTCTTATTAACCGAAACATAAACTGCCCTTAAAATGTTTTCGCGAAGCTGGAAATTGGCCTGGTTTTTCTCATAATAATCTTCAATTTCCTTTTGCGAAACGGTGGTATCGAGTTTTTGCCTTACCAGTTCTGATTCATACTGAAAAATAATCAATGAATTCCGGTATTGCTCAACCTGCCTGGTGAAATCCATCTGTTCATCACTCAGGTTTGATTCGGCCTGGTGAAGCAGCAGCTCCTGCCTGATCCAGTTATTTATGTATGTTCGGGCAATCTCAATGCTATCTTTCGGCTTAGTGCCTGCCGGGATTAACCCTTTGAGCTCGTCACTGTAAAGATACTTATCGTAAACACGGGCAACAGATGCTCCCTGCTTTTTATGGCCGGGAAGAAATTTGCAGGCTGAAATCACAATCAGCAGGAATACCGTGATAACGAAATACCTCATTTATTTCTTGCTGAACAAGGTGTCAAATACTTCGCGATTTACTTTAACTGGATACTTTGCTCTGAGCTGGCTGATCCATTCTTTTTCGAGGTAGTTCTGGTAGTCGGCAGTGATGAGGCCACGGGCTTCATTCAGAAGTTTTGGCTCAGGTGCAACAACCCCGTGAATGGCAGCAACAATTGTTGCATTTCCTTTTGCTGTTATCGGGCCTATTACGGCCGGTTTCCATTCCAAGCTGTCAATCAGTGCGCTTTCACCCCTGATGAATTTTTTGTGCTCAACCGTTACTTTAGCTATTGTATCCTGGTTGATGCGGGTAAGGATCTGTTCTTCAGGCAGGCCTTTCTTCAGCAGCTTTTTCAGGTTTTTGGTAACCTTCGGATCTTTTATAGTATAGATGGAAGCGTCCAGTCGCTTATCCCACAGGTAATTGTTTTTATTCTTTTCGTAGTAATTCTGAAGACCGTTTGTGTCTTTCACCGCTTTGGTCCAGACTTTCTGGTCGGTAAGGTCGAAAAGGAGGATACCGTCGTGGTATTCATTCATCAGGGAACGGAAATCAGGATACTTGTTTTCGAGCTGTGTATCAGCATATTTCAGGCAGCTCTCGTTTTTGAACTGGTCGTATTGAACGGCAATATAGGCTGCAATATCGCGTTTTAATCCTTTACGCTGGTTTGCAGCAAGGTATTTGGCAAAATCTGCCTGGGAATAACTGCGTGTCCCGATAGTGAAAAGGTCTTTATTCAATCCGGCAGCCTGGCTTGCTGACCAGCTGGCATTGAAGATGGAATCCGTAACCACCTTTGTCAATTCGGTTAAGGCTGCAAGGTCTTCGCGGAAGCCATATTCACCCTTGGTTTTGTTGATAAAGGAATCCTGGGCTTCAACACCCCGGTCATTCTTGGTAATCTTCTGCTTAATTTCTTCCTTTTCCTCATCAAAACTTCCAATTGGTTTGCGGTCATTGAGTTTGATGATATGCCAGCCAAAGTCCGACTGGAAAGGTTCCGATATATCTCCGGTCTTTTTTAGTTTGCTGATGGCATTGATAAACTCGGGCAGCATACGGTTTACTCCGAACCAGGGCAGGATGCCTCCTTTGTCGGCAGTGCTTTTATCATCCGAAAATTTCTTGGCTACAGATGCAAAGTCACTTCCTTTCAGCAGCAGGTCATAAGCTATATTGGCCGAGTCGGCCACTTTAAGGGAATCGTCGAGGGTGGCATTTTTAGGGTAAACAAGCATGATATGTGCAATCTGCACTTTACCCATGGCGGGAAGCTTATTGGTTACCTTGATCAGGTGATAACCGAAATCAGAGCGTATAGGAATGCTTACGTCCCCGACCTTGTTGTTATAAACCGCGTTTTCGAACGGGTACACCATGTCAAATGCGGTAAAATATCCCAGGTCGCCGTGATTGCCTTTCATTGTCCGCCCGTCGGCATTCCGGTTTCGTGCCGAAGGATCTTCGGAAGCCTCGGCGGCAACCTTACCAAAATCTTCACCTTTCAGGATGCGTTTTCTTAACTGAATGATTTTATTCCAGGCTGCAAGGGTATCGGCGGCAGAAGCAGTACGTTCAACCTTGATCAGGATATGGCTGGCACGCACGTCCGATTGCTTTCTCAAATAAGCCTCACGGCTGAGGGCTTCATTGGCCTTGTCATCAACAAGGTAAGGTGCTGCAAGCTGGCGGCGATAGGAGGCAAGCTCGTCGCGGAATGATTTGATGGTATCCATACCCAGTGCTTCGGCTTCTTTAACCTTCAACCGGAAGTTAATATACAGGTCAAGGTACTCTTCAAGCGACTGGCGTTCAATAGCCTCCCCTTTGATATTATTTTTCTGGTAAACTTTAATAAATTCACCTTTAGTGATGGATTCATTGGCGATACTGAGCATAACAGGGTCACTGCTTTGCGCTGATGCTTGGTTTAACAAAAGGCTGCAGATAATCGCAAAGAATGATTTTACCAGTATTCTTTTCATAGTAGATAAATGATTTTCAAGTTGCATTGCAATTAGTTGAGGGTCGTGATTTAATGGAGTGTTATAATAAATTTGTAAAGGAAAAATGCGTTTTGATCACCTGCTGTAATTTGGAGCTTCAGAGGTGATTGTGATATCATGTGGATGACTTTCAGTAACCCCGGCAGCTGAAATTTTAATAAACTTTGCCTTCTGCAGGGCTTCAATGTTCTCGGATCCTGTATAACCCATCCCGGCGCGTAAGCCGCCAACCATCTGGTGTATCACTTCCGACAGGGTTCCTTTGTAAGGCACACGCCCTACAATTCCTTCGGGAACCAGTTTGGTGATGTCGTCCTCGGCATCCTGGAAGTAGCGGTCCTTTGAGCCTTTCTGCATGGCTTCAATTGAACCCATTCCACGGTAGCTTTTAAATTTCCGGCCTTCAAAAATGATAGTTTCCCCGGGTGATTCGTCAACACCTGCAAAGAGGGATCCAGCCATGATACTGTGTGCCCCGGCTGCCAGTGCTTTAACAATGTCGCCGGTATACCTGATGCCTCCATCGGCTATTACAGGAATTCCTGTTCCTTTAAGTGCCTTAGCTACATCATAGATGGCTGAGAGCTGAGGAACCCCGATACCGGCAATAATACGTGTAGTACAGATCGAACCAGGCCCGATGCCAACCTTAACGGCATCGGCACCGGCTTTGGCAAGTGCAAGGGCTGCTTCAGCAGTTGCAATATTTCCTATGATGAGCTGCAGTTCAGGGAAATTATGTTTTACCAGTTTTGCGGCATCAATTACTCCCTTCGAATGACCGTGGGCAGTATCAATTACGACCGCATCAACCGAATTCCGCACCAGTTCGGCAACGCGGTCACCGAG
>JANXXZ010000474.1 GCA_025350385.1 Bacteroidales bacterium | reverse complement strand
CCGGCATTTAAACCTGCACTAACTGATGTTCAACGCTGGTCGCTTGTGAATTATATCCGTGATTTACAAAAAGTTAATGGTACAGCTAAATAATCAAAACATGAAGAAAAACTACATTTTAACCTTTGTCTGTATTTTGCTTCTGATCCTAAATCTTGAAGCGCAGGACAGTGTACCTCCATTACCGGAAGTAATTAATCCCATGTGGGGAACCAAGAAACTAATGATGACCGGTGGGGCTGAAGCGGTATTTCATGCTGATTCCAGTCAAACCGGATTCAGAAATATAAAATTTCATCTGGCGCCCTTAATCAGTCTGGGAGACAAGCTTTTCTTAATTTCTGAAATAGAGATAGAAACCAGGGATGGCGTAGTAGATTTTGGTCTTGAACAGGTACACCTGAATTACCAGATTTTCCCCAACCTAACTTTATACGTCGGGCGATTTCTTCCGAAGTTCGGTCATTACCGGGGCATGATGGGTGAAGGATACATTAACCGATTTCCAACTGACCCGGTAGGTTTTGGCGATGGAGGAATTGGTCCCATGGTTGAAACAGGAGTAGGAATTGTTGGAGGACTTCAGCTAGGTTATTCAAAACTCAATTATGATCTTTATATGTCAAATGGCCCTCAGCTTATTGCCAATGACCCTTCGAATGCAGGAAATTTTGAGTATGAAGGATTTTTAAACAACAATAAAAATATGGCATTTGGAGGCAGGGTGGGATTACTTCCTTTCTCAAACTCCTGCCTTGAATTAGGTGTATCTGCCTTACATAAAGGGAAGACCGGGGACCTTCACACCACTTTTAATAATGTCGGAGCTACCTGGATGGCTTACGACCTTAACTTCTTTCATAACATTATTCCCCTGAAAAGCATTCTGAGGGTTTATGGCGAATATAAAACAATGAATGTAGATAAAACAGAATATCCTGGTGAAGAAGAACCCATAGTATTTTCCAATAAAAGTTCTGCATGGTACATGCAGGGAAGTCTTCGTCCCAATGGCTTTGATCGACAGTTTATTGATAACCTGGAGTTATCACTGCGCTATTCGAAATTTACAACACCTGAAAATGCACCCTGGGGCAACCCCGGAAACACCATTCACCAATTGGCTTATGGCATAAATTACTGGCTGGCATGGGACTGCATCCTGAAGTTCACGTATCAGGCTGAGAGTAATAAAGGTAACCAATTCAATGCACAGGCTATATACCGCTTCTAACTTCAAAATAAATTAGGGCATTTATGAAAACTCTGAAAATAATAACCTTTCTTATCATGGTTGCAATTACAACCACGATAATTATTTCCGGTTGCAAAACACCACAGGCAATAATCGACAAATCAGGTGCTCAACTCTGGGGAGAGAATTGCGCCCGTTGCCACAATGCCCCTTCCCCTGCCACATACAGCGACGATCAGTGGGGTATCATAATGGGACATATGAAGATAAAAGCCGGCCTTACCGATATGGAGGCAAAGAAAATCGCGACCTTTCTGAAGTCGGCTAATTAGTCTTGGAATCCGGGAAATAATTTAAACTTTGTTAAAGATGCTGCCTCAATCCGGACAGCATTTTTATTTACTGATTACCAGTAATATACGACCGATAATTTAACTTAATATTTGTTCGGGATAAGAAGCTTATCACAGTTTAAAATGATATTCCGGAACATTTGTAATCGTTCAATACCAAAGATGTTTGTTTTTGAATTTATTTTGAAGCCAAAAGGAGAGGATTTTTACAAATTGCCTATAAGATCATCAATTGCCTTCCGAAGAATAGTGGCTGATTTGGTGAGTGATACCAGTTCTTCAACAGAGAGAGGGCTCTTAATAATTTCCTTAACTCCTCCTTCCGAAACTATACTTGGCACACTTAAGCAAACATCACTTATTCCAAATTCACCTTCAACCAAAGTTGAGACCGTCAGCACGCTGTTTTGTCCCCTCAGTATAGCAGAAACAATTCTAACTAGGGCAAGACCAACCGCATAATGTGTCGAACCCTTGTAATTTATTATGTGATAGGCTGAATCCCTTACCTCCCGCTCTATAAACAGGCGTTTTTCTTTCCAATCGGAACATTTGCCACATATATCGCAATGCTGATCAATTGGTATGCCGGCTATATTAGTCATTGACCATGCAGCAAATTCACTGTCACCATGTTCACCTAGTATGTAGCCATGCACATTATGTACATCTACACCGCAGTTTATACTGAGAAGATGGCGAAAACGGGCACTATCAAGCACTGTACCTGATCCAATTACCCTTCCCCTGTCCCAGCCTGAACGTTTCAACGCAATGTAAGTGAGTACGTCAACAGGATTACTTACAATCAGCATTATTCCAGTGCATTCATGCTTTGCAATATCTTCAGCTTTCCCTCCAACTATTTCTGCGTTCTTACGCAGGAGTTGAAGACGTGTTTCCCCTGGTTTCTGGGCAGCGCCTGCTGTGATGACAACAACACGGGCATCAGTATAATCGGATGAAGTACCGACTCTGATAGTAACGGTTGGGAAAAAGGGTTGGCCATGAACAAGGTCGAGTACCTGTCCTTGTGCCTGGTCGTCATTCTTATCAATTAGTACAATATCGTCTGCCAGTCCGCTCTGTGCAAGGGCATAACAAAATGTGGCTCCAACTGAACCGGCGCCTACCACAACAACTTTACGCCGTTGATGGGTAGATTGCTTATCACTCATTATTGTTGATTTCATTTCTTTTCCAACTGTTGAATGATTTCTTCCCCAACCATATGGAAACCTGCCTTTCTTTGAGTTTTATACTTTAGCATCATACACAATTATTGTGTTAATATAACATTCGAAACAATGATATGTTTTCTGAAACTCTTACCAAATCAATATCTCAGAAGAATATATTTTTAAGAAAAATAATAACTGAGCTTGATATCCGCAAAATAAGAATAACAATATCTTTAGTTTAATATGACCATTGGTGCGATTTGAAAACCATTTAGGTGAATTTAAGCTAAAATGGAAAAAAGTTGTAAGTTTGCTTAAATACAAATTCCGGATGATGGAGGAAATTGAATACCTGACTTTCCCGGCGCTTTTCGCAGAAACAATCAGGAAAAACGGTAACAGGCCAGCCATGGCCCTTTTCGGTGAAAATCCAATGACATATTATGAGCTGGATCAAAAGATCAAAGCTGTGATTGCATTATTGGAGAAACTTGGTATTCAGAAGGATGATAAAATCGCTATCCTAAGCGCCAGTATGCCAAACTGGGGTGTATGTTATTATGCTATTACTTTTATGGGAGCGGTAGTAGTTCCGATATTACCTGATTTTCACCCATCCGAGATCAGAAATATTCTGGAACACTCAGAGACAAAAGTAATATTTGTTTCAGATGGATTAAGGTCAAAACTCAATGAAAATAATTCCAATCATTTACTTTTTAAGATAAAGATTGAGGATTTTTCCATCTTTGACCTTGTTAATCAGGATATTGTTTTTATTCCTGATGCAGAACCAAACATGCAATACAATATAACAGGAGATGACCTGGCAGCCATAATTTATACATCTGGTACAACAGGAAAATCAAAAGGGGTAATGCTGACCCACAGAAATATATGCTTTACGGCCAGTATGAGCGCCCGGGTCCATGAAATCAACGAAGAAGACAGGTTTCTTTCCATCCTTCCTCTTTCGCATACCTACGAAAATACCATTGGCTTAATTTTTCCGATGACAAAAGGAGCCTGTATCTATTATCTGGGTAAGATGCCTACTCCATCCGTCCTTTTACCGGCATTGAAGGTGATTAAACCTACCATTATGCTGACTGTCCCAATGATCATAGAAAAAATATTCAGGACACAGATTAAACCGAAATTCAGCAGTAATCTTATTCTCAGGCTTTCATTACATATTCCTTTCATTCGCAGGAAAATCAATGTGCTTGCCGGGAATAAACTGATGGAGACTTTTGGTGGCGAACTTCGTTTTTTTGGTATTGGCGGAGCAAAACTGAATAAAACAGTTGAGAAGTTCCTGATAGAGGCTAAATTCCCATATGCAATAGGATACGGGCTCACGGAAACATCCCCGTTACTTGCGGGGACAAATCCTCAAAAAGCACGGCTTCAATCAACAGGTCCTGCAATTGAAAAGATTGAACTGAAAATCTACAAACCTGATGAAAAGACAGGTGAAGGGGAGATATGGGCCAGAGGCCCTAATGTGATGAAAGGTTATTATAAAGAGCCTGGATTAACAGAAGAGATTCTTCTGCCTGATGGCTGGCTTCGTACAGGTGACCTTGGGATGTTCGACAAAGATAGGTATCTCTATATAAAAGGACGGCTGAAAAACATGATTGTGCGATCAGGAGGTGAGAATATTTTTCCGGAAGAGATTGAATCATTAATGAATAATTTCCGTCATGTGGTTGACTCTCTGGTCCTTGATCAGAAAGGCCGATTAGTTGCATTAGTTCATTTCAACCTTGAAGAGATAAGGGAAAAACATCATCATCTTAAGGAAGAAAATGCTGACTATATTGAAAATGAGCTTGAAAAACTGCGTCTTGAACTTCAAATATATGTAAATCATAAGGTGAATAAATTTTCACAGATCCAAGAAGTTATTCTCCAGCCCGAACCCTTTGAAAAGACTGCTACTCTGAAGATCAAACGTTATCTGTACAGTTAAACGGATCATTTATAAATTATTTCCTTATTTCAATTCTCTTACCTCAGAATGAAGACGCTTAAGCTTTAACGGACCTAAAATCTACAGAGTTGAATTTTTTTTTGACAAGATAAAAAAAGACTGCCTCATTAGGACAGTCTGTAATTTAAATTTGAGAGTTGACCTTTAGATTATTTCATGTTAGTTAAGCTTTCATCGGGAACAGGTAATTCATCAATTTTATTATAGCCCGGTTCATTTTCTTTGTAATATCTGTTAACGTAGAACTTCAGCCGATTGATTTCATTTTCAGTAAGAGCTGATGGTGATGTATTTTCTGTAGACATATCAATTGCTTCTTTCATTGGCAATTCCCCAATTTCTATGTCTGCTGATCTGTCATTAGTGATGAAATTGTTAACATCAAATTTCAAATATTCAAATTCAGTACTGATTGTATTAATGATATTAACTGAAGAAGGTGCATTATTTGTATTTTCATCTTTCTCCGGCAATTCTTTATATACATCTGATTGATCTTCAAGGCTTATGTATTCGTTTACATTGAATTTGAGGTATTCCAGTTCGTTATCAGAAGATACTGGTAATTCAGCTATCACTTCTCCATCTACCGAGCCAGTTTTCGAATTACAAGCAACATCAAACTTCAGGTAGTTGTATGAATCATTTTCTGGAACTTGATCATTAACAATCTTCCTGTTGATGACCGGTAGGTTTCTTACAGGTTCGGTGGATGTTGCCAAGGTAGTTACCTGTGCAGGTAATAAAGAAATCTCGTTTAAAGAAGTTGATTTTGTCTCTTTAATCCAGTTGAAGTTTGATACATCTGTGAATAATACCACGAGGCAGAGTGCTGCTAAGTTCGAAACTATTATAGAGGTTTTCATGGCTTTGGGGGTTTTCCTCTTTCGAGGGTGTTGGGTTAATGGTTGATTTTGATCATTTTGCGCATATGACGTCAACATTTTTAAAATGTTACATGTTTATTTGTTAAACTTCAATTTTAGAATAGACTCAGGATGTATGTTTATGATCCTGCATGTGATAGCCATCTATTATGGTACTTGCCAAAGTCATCAACATTTGATCAGTATACTAATAAAACATCCTAAGAAAATACTTAAGGCATAAGTTAGTACAAGTAGTAGATTTATATCAGGATAGCAGAATAATGATATAATAATTCCGAAGAAAGTATAAAGCTAATGTTTAATAATAAATACATTAAAGGTCTGATCTGAGTTATTTTTAATCAGCCGATTGATCGAAATGAAGTTTCTTTGCATCTATTTTATGATGTAATTTTAATGCAAAATTCCATGTCATCCTTATTGCATCCAGATCCTTTGGAATTGAATTAACCTATCACTTTAGTAACGCTTCCATGAATCCTACTTCGAGACAAAAAAATATTCTTTCGATTACCCGTCCCATTCTATTACTTACCCTATTGAACATGTGGATGTTTTATTCCGGTCATGCAATAACTGACCAGCATTTCCAGAAAGTTAAGAAATGCCTTTTCTTAAACCCGAACCATTTGGTGGTGTTAACTAAAGAAGAAAGCAATGACCTTAAATCTCTGAAAAATTCTGTTTTTGTTTCCGGGATTAATTTTGACCAGACAATAACAGACAGTCTTACTCCCGGGAAACTGGCCGCTTACGACCTGCTGATCATTCCCGTTGCCGCCGCAAAAAAACTATCGGCGAAGCAGTTATCCGTAGTGAAGCAGGCTTTAAATACAGGAATGAACCTGCTTTTCGACGGTGTTTCGCAATTGAATGAAGAACTAGCGATCAGGCTGCAGGATAAATCGCAGGCTGTTACCCGGATCCGCGATATTCAGTTCCCTGATCTCCAACTGTACTGGACTATTCCAGCTAAGGTCAAACCAATCACTTCGACTGGATTGCAATTTAAAATACTTTGTATTGAGGACTCTACAAAAAAACCAATTGGGATTAGCTGTTCCTTCGGCAGTGGGAAGTATGTGTATTTTTCAACTTATTTCGATCCAAACACAAAGAAAGGGTACTCCCGTTTCCCTTTCCTTATTGAAACAATAAAAACTGAATTTGGCATAGTGGCATTGGCTGAGAGGAAGACCATGGAAATGTATTTCGATTTCGGTATGAGGGATACGGTTCCGATTGAAGAACTGGTTAAGTACTGGAGAAAGAATAAAGTAAAACGTATTCATGCCAGCGGATGGTACTACGACCAGGATTTTGATTATACAAAACTTATCAAAACCTGTCATGAAAACGGGATTCTCGTTTATTGCTGGCTCGAAACACCAATGATCAGCAGGAACTTCTGGGATAAGCACCCCGAATGGCGCGAAAAAACAGTTTTTAACAAAGACGCAAATATCGACTGGCGATTACTTATGAACCTCGCAGATTCAAACTGCCGGAATCAGATCTTCAAAGAATTAGGCGGATTTCTTATGAGTCATGATTTTGACGGAGTGAACTTCGCCGAGTTGTATTTCGAGCCTTCGCCAGTGGGACCAAACCTGCCTGAAAATTTTACTCCGATGAACCAGCTGGTTCGCAACCAGTTTAGGAAACAGTCGGGATTTGACCCGGTGGAATTGTTTGACAGGAAAAGTTCTCACTATTGGGAGAAAAATCAGGCTGATTGGAAAACCTTTGCCAATTACCGAAAAAACCTTTGTTATGAGTTAAAAGATCATTTCCTTAGATTTCTTACAAAGATTAAAGAGCAGAAAAAAGACTACGAAATAATGCTAACCGTTCTTGATGTAAGCCTTACTCCTGAATTATCGGATTTTATTGCTGAAGATACTCAGAATGCGCTGAAATTGTACAAAAAATACGGAGTGACCATGCAAATAGAGGACCCTTCGAACTGCTGGGGACTTACTCCTGAGCGGTATGTAAAAATGGGAACCTATTACAGGAAACACATCAAAGAGCCCAATAAACTTCTTTTTGATTGCAATGTAGTAGGCAGTCACGAAAAGGGAGAAGGCGGATTCCCGGCGGAAAAACCAACAGGGGAGGAGATCAGGCAGATTACGTACAATATGGGCACACACATAAACCGTCCGATCTTTTATTCAGAAGATGCCATTAACCGGAATGATTGGCTGAACATCAGCAATACGTTGGCCCGTGATACAAAAATTACCGTTATCCGGCCAGGCAGCTGGTCAATTGAGGCTTTAAACACTGTTATCATCCATACAGGTGCTCCGGATGTTTCGTTAAACCTTGATGGTCATCACTGGTATGCAGGAGAAGGAGATGCTGTAATAGTGCCCGGAGGAAGTCATATATTAGAAATTAATCAGACTCAGGAAATAATGCCTCTAAGTTTGATCAAAAGTATTTCAGGGGAGTTGATATCGGCTGATTTTAAGAAGGATGCGATTGAATTTACATATTCGGAGGACATTGTTTCGTGCTATGTAACCATTGACAGGCAGCCAGAATCCATTTTCCTAGACGATCAGAAGACAGTCTGCCCGGTTTATGAAAATTCAGATTTGGAATTCACCGTGAGGCTGCCGTCTGGCTTGCATAAAGTCAGAATCCAATAACGACAGTTTTTAGAAGCGCTTACTCAAGGTATTCCGGTAGTTAAAATCGCTTTTATTCATTAGGTTTCACTTCAAAACGAACAGTTTTGTCCCATTCATGCTTCGCTTTTTTAATGTTCTCAAGGTAAAAGGCCCTGAGCATAACGAATATCCATAGCTGACAATAGGTGAAATACATAATCAGTATCAATCCTAAATTCTTCCAGTTATCTTCTTTGTCGAAGGAAACTGCCAGCAGGATTTCAAACATGAAAAGGACGATTGCGACTATCCAGACAACGGAGTAGGGGCCGGGAAGCGGTATACTGATGATTCCGGAAAGGCTGAGAAAAAAGAGTATATCCGAAACCAGGATGGCCACAAAAAACACATAATACAGTGCCAGGGTATATAAGAGATCAAAGCGAAGCCGCTTATTCTTGAAGTTTGGAATTTCCTTGATGAATTTCGCAAGAACGTAATTATTTCCCCTTACCCAACGGACACGCTGTTTGATCCAGACTTTCCATTCTTCAGGCTCTTGTTCGTAAGTTATGGCATAAGGCACAAATTTTATTTTGTACCCAAGTTCATATATACGGATGCTCAATTCCGAATCTTCAGTCAGGGCTTCTTCATCCCAGCCGTTCAATTCGTTGATAAGCCAGTTCCATATCACGAAATTGGTTCCCGGCAGAGTAGCAATATTATGTAACTGCCAGCGCCCGGCCTGCAGCATGGATTGAAAACTCAGGGTTTCAATATTGATAAAACGTGTCAGGAGGTTCCTGTTTTTATTCACCGTGCGGAACTTACCGATAACTGCTCCAAGTTCTTTATTTGAAACCAATGAAGCTACCAGGTACTGCAAGGCCATAGGATCAGGAGTATTGTCGGCATCATATATAGCGATCACTTCCGATTTTACCTGTTGCACACCCAGGTTCAACGCCCGTGATTTGCCTTTCCCACCCTGGCCTAATGGAACATCATACAAAACAACTCTTTGATCCTTGGCAGCATAGCTTTCAATAATCTCTTTCGTGCGGTCTTTTGAACCATCATTAATCACCAAAATCTTTAACTTCTCCTTTGGGTAGTTAAGGTTCAGCATGGCCTCAATGGTGTTTGCGATCACAACTTCTTCATTATGAGCTGGGATCAGTATGGTACAGGTCGGGAAATTGTAACTCAGCTTATCAACCTCCCTTTTTTCTTTCATCGATTTGATGAAGTTGATATACCCGTATATACTGAAAATGAATTGGTAACCGATCATGAACCAGATAAGAATGACAGCAATAAGGAAAATGACTTCTATTATTGACATTGATTTAGTTTATTACAGATAAGTTAATAAATTACATTTCGTAACGCCGGCGGATAAATTTAAGGGCAACAAACATGATTACCAGCAAAACTACGGCAACAAAACCATAGATGGCAATAGCGCTAATCGACCATAAACTTGCCAGGTTGATTCCATAAGTAAATTTGTCCCCGGTAACTATTTCCACCAGGTGGTTGCCGGCAGGAAGCATTACCGTAAAACAGTCATTTCCTCTTAAGACTTCAAATGGGTAGATTTTGCCATCAACCTGGACTGAAGTAGGTTTGTTATTGAGCGATGCCAGCGTTCTTTCGTCACCTCTGTACCTGAAGGTGACTTTACGCATATCATAGCTTATGCTGAGCAAATTGCCGGTGAACGAAAGGATTTCAGGTTGAAGTTCATCCGTCGAAAACCCCGGTATATCATTCAAATGAATCAGTATTGTATGGTCTCCTGCAGGAATGAGGAAATTATTTTCACGGTAACCGATCACATTTTCACCGTCAACGCTGATCGCCTTGATACTTTTTGGCAACTGGAGAACAAAAGAAGTGTTTGAAACTACATGGTATCCGCCTTCAATATATTCATAGTCGACAAGGCTTGAGCTGGCATATGAAAAGTATACCAGGTCCTGAGGGTTACAGCTCGATTCACTATATATAGTAAATCGTTGAGCCCCTCTCGAAGCAGCATTGATCAACTGGTAACTCTCAAGACCTGTTTGCATCAGGGTAGGGAATGGGGTCATTTCATCTTTGCCCCTGAAATTTAATATATTAAGGTCAAGCATTAACTTTGATGTATCATTGAGCTTCCGCGCATAGACCCTGCCCATATCAATATACCGGTTGGGATTTGTTGACCACTTGTTCTGAGGATCTTCGGGTTGCAGCATGAAGAGATACTTCTTTTGGAGTTCGATCATTTTATCGGAGCTTACACCATGATATTCAGTAATTTCAGGTGAGAAATAAGTATCGTAGAAAGTTACTATCACGTTAAAACCAATTCTTGATTTTGCGAATTCTTTTATTTGTGCAAGCAAAGCATCATGAAGCTCATATATTTTGTCAACCCGGTATTTTGTAACCTGTTCCTTAACTTTAGGATTACTCTTCCAGTAAAAAGGCGAGCCGGCTTTAAATATTTCCTTCAGGTCGTACCCGTATTTATTCCTGAATTCTTTGCAGGCCGAAGGGTGCATAGGGGTAAATACCTTAGGATCATTGAATCCTTTCCCTGCTTCAAAATTCAGTTCTGCAATGTTAACACCATCAAAATCAAATTTTTTCAACAAGTCCAGGTAAACCTCACTGGCTGCTTTGAAACAATTCTTGTCGGTCAATGCTACTGGGTAACGCCAGGATGCTTTGAGAATTTCATCTTTATGAATGTCCTGATTCAGGTAGTTTTTTTCTCGCCACTCCGGATGCTCGGTCCAGAATTTCTGGCTGACCTGTGGTGGTTCAATCCAGGCATAAACCAGGATACCATTGGCATGGCATAGCTTTATCAGATGCGCATAATCATATGTAAATTTCGGGTACTGATGCCATCCGGCCACCTGAATTACGTGGATACCAAGTTTAACCCACCGTTTCACCAGCTCTTCCTCGCTGGTATTCCGCCGGAATCCGGGATCATAATACATATCGAGGTTCTCACGTTTAAAAACAGGTTGCAACCCGAAGTACCGGCCGATATATTCCATTGTGAAAGGATAATAGGAGTATCCATAGGGAGTTAACGGATCAAAAGCGGTGTTGAAATAAATAATCTTACCCTCTTTAATCACTCTTCCGATTACTAATGGTAACTCGGTTGAAGCATCTTCGCAGAAGATTTCATCATCGGTGCTATAGTCGAATTTGTTCGCCAATTGACTGATTTTCCAGGTAATGAGTTCTTCAGGATAATACTTGTCACGGATGAAATGCAATTTTACCTGGCTGTTTGTGAATTTTATTCCTAATTCCTCGATAAGTTGATTCTTCCGGTCTGTAATCAGATTTCCTCCTTTTTCAACAAATCGCTTAATTGAGATGATCGCATCTTTCGTTAGCAAATCTGCACTTGTAAAAGGCACTATCAGGAGGTTGCAGTTCTCTAGGTCTAATTTTTCATTAACAAATAGAGTGTCAACAGGAACATTAAGGCTTGAATAAACAGCAACAAACGATGATTGGTCAAAATAAGCTGCGCCTCTGGCAGCAGGATTCCATATTATTTTAACGCCGGCCTGTTGCCAGTCATTGCTGCCAAGCAGCGACCGGTATGTTTTATTAAATTTAGTTATGAGTTTATCTTTGAAGCTCGGCTCATTAACTTTATACTCGACTGCTTCTGCCACATAAGTCTCCCCGTTTTTCAGGCTGATATCTTTTCTAATTATACCTTCCAGTCGTTTTTCGGTATAAGTATTTTTAATCAGTTTATTATCCATGTCAAAATACTGTTCATGGAGATATGAGTTGTCAACTTTTAAACTGTATGATTGAGTGCTGTTGAGGATTATCTTGTCATATGATTTTACCCAGTTAGTCTGATCTTTAAGATCGATAAATGTAAACCCTTTGGCAGTTATGCCGTCGACTAGTGTTTTCAGCATGTCGAGATTCAGAAACGGATGAAAGAAACCACAGGCAATTCCATCACGAACCTGTCTGATCCCATCAGTGCTTTTAATCAGATCCAGCACTATCGCTTTCGAATCCTCAATATTGGGTTTTAACGGGACATAGCCCAGGTTTTCGGGGTAGATTTTCTGACCGTAAAGATCTTTGTTAATGAGATATGGGAAATACTGTCCATAATCAAAATCATTGATAACCATCCGTTGTTCAACAGCAGTGCTGAAAAACTTTGAAATTACTTCCAGGAAAGTTACGGAAGCCATATAATGAGGGGTTTCCCAGGCAACAGGATGAAGCCCGTTTTTAACAAATTCATCGATCCCCATCTCAATTTTTTTTCTGAAATCTTCCGCATTTTCGTTGGGAATAGGCCTTGAGTTGGTAGCATCCCAGAATTCCGCGTCATCGGTCGAAACGCCTTTGTATTGATGGGTTGTACCATGCATTACAATTGAACCACCATTTTGAACCATATATTTCAGCGCATCCACTAATTCCGGACGCTCCGATAAAGTAACGCGTTGGTTTTCCTGTGGGTTAACGTAGATGGGAACTACACCTACAAGAAAGGGGATTCCGCGTTCCGACAAAATATCCGCTACTTCCCTCAATTTATCCGGATCATTCATTGGAGTAACATCTTCGATCCGAATGATAGCTTCATGAGATTCTGCATGCTTCTCATTCAGGATATCGTGAAGTTTATCAGCAAAGAAGAGGTATCGGTCGTTTACTTCGGCACCGAGAAAAGGTAAATCTGCTACATAGACAAGATTTGCCGATTTCAGCATATAGGGAGTTTCGGACTTTGTTTTACTCGAAAGTGCGGTGGCCCAAACCTCAACGGCTTTTATATCCCTGATCTGAACTTTGTTTATTTCAGGTGAACCTTTGGAATAAGTGTACGTTTTGGTTTTTATATTATCGAAAGCACTGGTCTTATCTTGCTCAAACACACTGAAACCAAACTTTTTCAGGACATTTTCCTTTTTACAGAATTCTGAAAAGCCAGTGTTGATCCAGATTATCGGTTTAATGGTAGTCATTATATCTCGACACAGAACGGAGGAAGGCTGGTTATCGGTTGTAAATCCAACATAGAAAATATAATCGTACTTATCAATATCATGAACCTTGTAACTGCTCCCTCCCTGAATGGTAACTGAAGTATTGAAATGGCCCATTAGCTGTGCCAGTTCCCTGCCCTGGCCTGTTGCCTTACTGCCCAGGTTGTAATTTCCTTCAACTATTATGAGTACTTTTTTCAAAGGATAGTTTTCAGTAAAACCGGACAATACTGCCAGCGTAAAGGCCATAAAAATGATCAAACGTCTTTTCATGCTTCTCCGTTTAGGATTAATCGTAATGAAAGGGTTCAATTACTTATGAGGAACAAACTCTTCAACCACCTCGTTTGAGAACCCGAAATAATTTTTAATGATCTTAATGGTCCTGATAGCCGACAAACCATCACCATAAGGATTAATGGCATTGGCCATTTTATTATATTCCGCTTTGTTGTCAATAAGCTTAACAGCAGTATTGAAGATGTTTTCCTCATCAAGTCCAACCAATTTTACAGTACCATAATTAACGGCATCCGGTCGTTCGGTAACCGATCGCAGCACAAGAATGGGAATTCCGAAATGAGGGCCCTCTTCCTGAACTCCACCTGAATCGGTAAAAATCAGAAATGATTTTGCCATGATGTTCACAAAATCAAGATAATCCAGTGGTTCTATCAGACTTACATTCGGAAGATCCTGTAATATGGGATATACCACTTCCCGGACTATCGGATTGAGATGGACAGGAAACAGGAATTCAAGATCAGGATATTTTATGGCAAGTCTCCTGATCGCTTTATTGGCTCCTTCCATTGGTAATCCCCAGTTTTCGCGGCGGTGCATGGTTACCAGTACAATCTTCCTTTTTTTGTTAACTATTGAATCCAGGATTGGAACGGAGAACTTATAATTTTCGCGAACAGTATATTCCAGCGCATCCACCACCGTATTTCCGGTAACAAAAATAGTGGAAGGGTTGACATTTTCCAGGAGAAGCGATTTTTTAGCTGTTGCCGTTGGCGCAAAGTGTAAATCAGTTATGCAACCGGTGATCCTGCGGTTTATCTCTTCAGGGAAAGGATTTGCCTTGTCGTTGGTTCGCAACCCGGCTTCTATGTGTCCAACCGGAATCTGGTGATAAAAAGCAGCCAGACTTCCTATACAGGTGGTAGTAGTATCGCCCTGCACCATGACCATATCTGGTTTTTCAATAGTAAAAATCTCATCCAATCCGGTAATGATCTTTGCGGTGAGACTCGACAAAGTCTGCTTGGGGGCCATGATATCGAGATCATACGATGATTTGATCTCAAAAACATCCAGTACCTGGTCAAGCATCTGGCGATGCTGAGCTGTAGCAATAGTCAGGACTTCAAATTGTTCAGGATATTTTTGTAACTCCAGAATAATAGGTGCCATCTTGATAGTATCCGGCCTCGTGCCGAATACAACAGCAATCTTCTTTATATTCATTATTGAAATTTGAGGCTGCAAAATTACTCATTATTAATTCTAACAAATAAAATCATTCAAAAGCTTTTTGATTCACATTCCGGATTGTGAGTTTGATTTTTCATAAAAAAATCTCTTCTGTTATTCTGTATTAAAAAAAATATCAGCAGGTTAGTACTATGTTCCATAATTACCCGATAAGTGACTGAAATTCTGGATTTCAAAACGAGAGAGGGTAGGCATTCTTCTATAGAATTTGTATGGTATCATGTTCGTGTTATATTCATCAACAGCAATTCTTAGCTACCACAAACCATGGATTTAAGAGTGATTCTTTATTATAAATTAAAGGTGTGCCTGAAACTGGATTTATTACATTACAGCCTGCTTGCGTGGCGATTGCGTGGCCCGCAGCTGTATCCCATTCCATTGTAGGACCCATGCGGGGATAAAGATCAGCTGTTCCTTCAGCCATCGCACAAAACTTAAGCGAACTGCCTTTCGATAGAAATGTGAGTTCACTTTTGGATTTACTTATTTCGTCAATGAATGCTTTGGTTTCCTGATTGATATGTGAGCGGCTGGCAACAACTACAAAATTGTTTTCAGGATGTTTACAGGGAAGTTTATCTGATGATTGAATAATTTGATCAATTGAAACAAAGTTTGTGGTTTTCAGTTTGTCCCCAGGAATTCGGAATGCTCCATAACCAGGCAAAGAAAAGTACATCATATCGGGTACAGGTGCATAGATAACCCCTGCAACAGGCAAATTCCCTACTATCAACGCTATATTAACTGTGAAATCACCATTGCGGTTAACAAATTCCTTTGTTCCATCCAGGGGGTCCACCATCCAGAACTGCTGCCATTTGCTCCTGACACTAAATGGAATATCGGCACCTTCTTCACTCAATACTGGCAAGCCGCCTGGCTCAAGACCGCTAGTTATAATTTGATGTGCAGTAATATCGGCCTGGGTAAGCGGGCTTTTATCCTGTTTATATTCAACTTTAAAATCATGGCTGTATATTTTCATGATGGCCAACCCTGCTTCGTAAGCCGAACGAATGGCAGGGAGGAGTAAGGATTGAGTCATTGCAGAAGATTAGGGTCGGTTAAAAAACAAAGTGAAAGGGAGAAAGTGGAGGAGGGGAGTGAAATGAATGATGAATATCAATTAACGAAGGAAGAATGACGATTTATCGGTCCAGGAGAACTTATCCTTTCCCGCTCTTTTCAAACCTTTCCTTATAAACCTGCATTTCGTCCCGAAGACGGGCAGCTTCATAGAAATCGAGTTCTTTTGCAGCTCTTTCCATGGCCCGGCGTGTTTCATCAACGAGCTTTTTGAGCTGGTCGGATTTGAGATAATGAATCAACGGATCGGCAGCCACGCTTACCCGCTCTGGTTCTACATATGGCCTGGATGCCTTTGCCTTTGAATCTGCAACAGTGGTTTGTCCCATAATTTCAAGTGTACTCTTTGTTATCTGGGTAGGAGTGATGTTATTCTCAAGGTTGTAGCGTATTTGTTTCTCGCGTTTGCGATTGGTTTCTTCAATAGTCCTTCGCATTGATTCCGTGACTTTGTCAGCATAAAATATCACTTTGCTGTTAACATTTCTTGCTGCACGACCAGCCGTTTGCGTGAGAGAGCGTTCCGATCGCAGGAATCCTTCTTTATCAGCATCCAGGATAGCTACCAGTGACACTTC
>JANXXZ010000469.1 GCA_025350385.1 Bacteroidales bacterium | reverse complement strand
CCATTCACGATATAGCTGCTCATCTTAAGTATGTTGGTGACCTGGAAGGTGTAAATGACGATCATGAAGCCCTGCACATAATTGCCCAGAAAGCAGATGGAGCCTTACGGGATGCACTCTCCATCTTTGACCAGATGGTTAACCTCGGCAACAGGCAAATTACCCGCGAACTGGTTATCGACAATCTTAATGTACTCGATTACGACTATTATTTCAGGATTACGGATCATATGCTGACCGGGAGTTTTAAAGATGCATTGCTCATTTTGAATGAAATTTTTGAGAAAGGATTTGATGGGCAACATTTTATTACCGGCTTAGGTGAACACCTCCGCAATCTCCTTATGTGTGCTGATGCTTCTACGGTAAAACTGATTGAAGCCAGCGACGCTGTGAGGGATAAATACCTGGTCCAGGCCAGGGCTGCTCCGGTTCTCTTCCTTATCAACACCCTTGAAATCAATAATAAATGTGATATCAGCTACCGGACAGCAAACAATAAACGTCTGGCCCTTGAAGTTTCCCTTATCCAGATGTGCCAGGCCTGTAACCCTGCATCACAACTATTGAAAGAAATTACGCTTCCGAAACCTGCTCCGGTGCCTGTTGAGCAACCGGAACCACCTACACAGCCAAAGATGCAACCCATTGACCCGCCTGATCAACCTGCTGTTCCGGAATTGTCAGACAATCTACCTGTAAAAGAGACTGCTGAGGTAACTATTCCGATTGATATCCCGGTTGTAGAAGCAGGAAAAGATGAGCCAGCGGTGAAGGAAATAACTATGAAGGTTACTTCGCCGATAGCCGTGCCTCAAACTGACTCCCCTCCTACCCATATTGAACCCCTTGAGAAGTTCCCTCCTACCCCAATGCATTCCATTAAGGACTTATTGAGCCAGGGAGCCAATGTAATACCTAAAGCCCATGAAGATCAACCTGATATTCTGCGGCAGGAATCATTTTCACCGGCACATCTGGAAGAAGCTTTTGTAAAATTTGCCGAAACAAAAAAGGATGACTCGGCCATGCTTTATTCTGCCCTCACCGCTCATAAACCTGAAATCAGGGAAGAGAATGTAGTCCTGATTACTGTGGATAATTCAATTCTGCAAAAGGAACTTAATGATTCATCGAACGCATTGCTCTCTTATCTTAAGAATGAATTGAAAAATGATCTTATTACGATGGAAGCATTGGTGACTACACAACCAATTGAAAACAAACGATATATGAACGACATGGATAAACTTGAGGCCATGAAATTAAAAAACCCTCAATTACCGAACCTGATGGACCAGCTTAACCTGGAATTAGATGTTAAGTAGATGAATCAATAGTCCGGCAATTTTTCTTTTAGCGCAAGGATGCAAAGTATTAATACACAGAATGTCAACACTTTATAGAAGAAAGGCCTGATTTTTTATCTTGCTGATAATCAGGGAATTGAAAATTATTAACGAACTATTGTGAATACCATGAGTGATAAAATTCTGAATGCCCGGGGTAAGGAGTATTGAGTAAAAAGCAAGGAGTATAAAAGTTGATTTTAATTGGTTTCTAAAACCCGGTATATTGTGAATATTTTAGGTACCAGCAGTCGAACTTTTCAGGAAACATTTGAACAGAGCTTTTATGAGTGAAGTTAAACCTCGGGTGTTTGCTATTGGAGAAACCGTTCTTGATATCATTTTTGAAGGAAGTCAGCCGGTGAGAGCCGTTCCGGGCGGATCGATGCTCAATGCAGCCGTTTCGTTGGGTCGCACAGGTATTCATATTGAATTAATCAGTGAGTTTGGCAATGATCCTACCGGAAATCTCATCTCCTCTTTCCTTGAAAACAATGGCGTTGGAACTTCAGCCATTTTCAGGTACGACACAAGTAAAACTTCGATTGCCCTGGCATTTCTTGATTCGGATAAAAAAGCAACATATACCTTTTATCACGATGTTCCCAATGAAATCCCCGAAATGCCGCTGCCTGTTTTTACCCGAAACGACATCCTGTTGTTCGGTTCGTTTTACTCTATAAAACCTGAGCGACGCTTTCATGTGCTTCGGTTTTTGAATGCTGCCAGTTCGGCGGGTTCTATCCTGGTTTACGATCCCAATATCAGGAAAGCACATCCTGTTGAATCTGCGGAAATCCGGCAATCGATAACAGAGAATATGATCCTGGCTACACTTGTTAAAGGTTCATTAGAGGATTTTTATGCCATCTTCGGAACAGATATTCCTGAACAGATCTATGAACGGATAAAAGCGTATTGTCCAAACCTGATTATTACTTCAGGTAATGAAGACATTTGGTTATTTACACCTTCCAGTCGCACATCCATCCCGGTACCTGGCATTGAACCTCTATCCACGATAGGTGCCGGCGACAATTTCAATGCCGGGGTAATATTCGGGATCGTCCGGGCGGGATTGAACGCTTGTAACGTTCCCTCAATTGACCTTGGTTCCTGGAATAAAATAATTGCCCGGGGTATTTCATTTGCAACAGCAACCTGCCTCAGCATGGAAAACTCAGTTCCTGTTGATTTTGATCCAGGTCAACAAACTCATACTTATCTTTAATCATTTTTTAACCAGAAGATAATGCGTAAACTATTTGCAAAAGCAATTCTCCGGCTGATTGGCTGGCAGATTATCGGTTCCATACCGGCTGATGACAAAAAGTTCATTGTGACCATGGCGCCTCACACAAGCAACTGGGATTTTTTACTGGGATGGCTAGGTTTTGGCTCATTAGGATTAAAATCAAAATACCTGGTGAAGAAAGAAGCATTTTTTTTTCCATTGGGTCCAATCATCAGATGGATGGGGGCAATTCCGGTTGACCGCGGCCGCAGCACCAATGTGGTCTTACAGGTCGGTGATCTTTTTAAGCACAGGGATAATCTGATAATAACTCTTACTCCTGAAGGCACCCGCAGCCTGAATAAGAACTGGAAGCGGGGCTTCTATTATATTGCTCAGCATGCAAAAGTGCCCATATTGCTGGGGTTTCTGAATTACGAAAACAAAACCGGTGGCTTCGGGCCCTTGATCCATATTACCGGCGATTTTGATAAAGATATGGAGGTCATTGAGAGTTTCTACAAGAAACAAACGGCCAGGTATCCTGAAAAATTTAACCTGAGTCCTCAGAATCTGCTCAAACCCGGGGAAGAATAGCTGTTTTTACTCATCGACTTCTGTACCTTTGCACCCGAATAAGAGTCGAATCAATTTATAATTACCAGTATTTAAATCTGTTTCCTGTTAACTATAATAATTTCTTCACGATGAACGACATAAAGATTGCTATAATCGGACTAGGCTACGTCGGACTGCCTCTGGCTGTTGAATTTGGAAAAAAATTGCCGGTTGTG
>JANXXZ010000460.1 GCA_025350385.1 Bacteroidales bacterium | reverse complement strand
CGATCTCTCCAGGCAACACAAGGAAAGAAGCTCGGAGAATAGAGGAAAAGAAATGACACACTTAATTGAACACTCCCTTAGTCGAACGCCACATGCGACTGATTGCAACACCAGTTCCATCACTCCGTCTCCCAATCACCCCTCGCTCCTCGCTCCTCGCTCCTCGCCCCATCGCTCCATCGCCCCATCGCTCCATCGCCCCATCGCCCCATCGCTCCATCGCTCCATCGCTCCTCGCTCCATCGCCCCTCCCTCAATCCACTCCCATTTCCGAAACCCTCTCCATCCTTATCTCCATAACGCACATTACACCATGATTAACAATAGCTTTTAAATTCTGCGTAACATACCCATATCGGTGTGCTACTACCCGGTAAGTACCTTCCGGCAGTTTCCTCAACAGGAATCCCCCTTTCGAAGTACTTTTCTTAACCAGCGAGGGCTGCTGCTCCGGCAGTTGACGCTCACCGTTAGCGCCCTCCTTCGCCCAATCGCTCCCTAGCCCGTTGGCCTCATAAAACTCAATCGTCGCCCCTGCAATACCCAGGTTCGACCGTGAGTCCAGTACCATACCTTTCATTGCCAGCTGCCTGATTCCCGTCTTGATGATCTTCCTTTCACGGCGATAAGCAAACCAGATATCCGGGTCCTCCAGTTTGAGCAACCCAAGCAGGATATCAATTTTCCGCAACGTCGCCCCGGTCTCTTTTATCAGTTCACCGATCTTTACGGTGGCGGCATGTCGGTCCGAGATGCCAGTCCAGGGAAGGTTCACTGTTTTATCGTAAACCAATATAGCCCCTTGCAACTTTTCCAGCAGAGCCGTATCCACACCATAGCCAGCCAGCCTCTCAGCGTTATCAAGTGCAATGCTGTGCACCTGTAGTGCCTTTTCGCTCACTTCAGTATCTCGGCTTAGCGTCATTTCCCGTTCCGTGCATTTTACCCTGCTCTTGAGTTCAGGGTCATCCTCCATCACGGCCAAGGCCACCACCCTCCTCGAAACATCCAGCGTCAGTTTCGTCAGTTCCGCCCTTTTATTTTTCTTATCAAGGGTGTAACCCCGCACGGCATTCAACTGTTTCACCGCAAGCCTGTCAAGTTCCTCTATCTGTTCGAGGAACTTTTGGTATAATCCGTCAAATCCCGGCAACGATGAGAGCCTCTCTGCATGATCTCTCATGAATGTCAGTAATAGATTGTATGTATTAAGCGTGCTGTTCTGCAGTCCGGTCATAGGTCATTCTGGTTTAGGATGATTCAATTCAAATAACAGAGATGTAAATATATGTAAAAAATATGTCAGATCGACTTAACAATCAAATAAATATAATAAACATATTAACAATTAAATATAACTTAGAATCAGCTTAAAATAACATAGTATTAAATAGAATTAACATATAAATTAAACACATTAACATTATAAAAAAATTAAATAACATTAAATTAAATTCAATTAACAGTTATATCAATTGAATTGACAAGTGATGCGATTATTGTGGCAAAATAAATAGCGATAAATTGGATAGTTCAATCAGCAAAGTGTAATATCCTGGTTCCGTGAAGCCTTATGACTTCAATTATATACTGTAAACAGTCTCTTCAATGGGATATGAGAGAAAAAACTTCGATGGAATCATAAATTATTATACAAACAACGAAAAGAATTCCTCATCTTTCACATGCTCGAAATAATCACCTATTTCGATCCCCGAAAATCTCTCCCTGATCACCGAACCCTCATGTGGCATCCCTTTCAGCATGTTTTCCAGCTCGTCCGTATCATTCCTGTTAAAGAAATCCCCGAAAATCTTCGCGTCAATAATCAACCCGTTTTTAACCAACATATTCATTTCAATATGGCCTCCCAGTTCAGTCTTTAGTTTCTTGCGGAAATTGTAATCAGGGGAATGACCGTAGTTCCATTCCCAGGTCCTGTATTTCGTATTGACAAGTTCCTCAATATTACGGTGATCCTGCTCCGAAAGCTCCATAGTTAATGCATCCGGGTATTTCTCATGCATATGCCTGCTCAGTAATTCCATAAATTCAAGGGTCTCCATAGGAACTTTCATGTGACTGCTGATATTGGTGACCCTGCTTCTTGCCGATTTTACCGCTTTATCGCTGAACTTCGAGGGGTCCACATTCAGTGCGCCCGAAAGATCGGTCATCTCGGCCGAGAACAACAACGTCCCGTGATGTAATACCATGTCCCTGTATACATGCTCCGCATTACCTGAGAACTTCAGTCCATCGATCGTGAGGTCATTCCGTCCTTCGAACTTTGCATTAATCCCCAGTTTCAGCATCACTTCAAGAATAGGTTCAGTAAATTTCCTGAAATCAACCGTCATATCATGGTCGCCCTGCTTAATAAAGGTGAAATTGATATTTCCAAGATCGTGAAAAACAGCACCCCCGCCCGAAAGTCTCCGCACCACTTTAATATGGCTCTCATTCACATAATCCAGGTTGATCTCAGCCAGTGTATTCTGATGTTTACCCACGATAATGGAAGGTTGATTGCGCCATAGCATGAAACTGTCGTCGCTGAAGTTTTTAAGCACATATTCCTCAGTTGCCAGGTTAAAGTAAGGATTGGTGGTATCTCGTTTAATGATCAGCATGATTCAGTTTTTAGGATTGTCCGGTAAAATTAGGTATAACAATAATATCGGAATAGAATTGAAGCCATCCTCCGGTTGATTCTCACTATAATTGATCTTCAACCGCCTGCATTGAATCTGGTGACAGGATAAATCGAAAAAACTCCCTTCCTGAACTTAGTCGGAGGTATTGATAACCCTTTTTCGGTAATGGAATTCAAGGTAGTCATCCGGTTGATCTGGTATTTTTCGACATTCGGATGCCCGACCTGATAGGGAATGATTTTGCCCGCATAATGCGCAACAGGCCTAAGATCATATTCTCCACCGCTTACGATATGTTTGCCATGGAAGTATAGCAACCCGATGTGCTGGATTATTTGCTCAAGCCTTTCGGATATAAGGAATTCCTTGTCGTGGCAAGGAAAGCAAGGCAGATTATTAAACTTGAAGGCCGGAAAAAAAGAAGTTGAATCAGACGATTACTTCCTGTTCATCAAGAGCGAACATAAGATCCGGAGGATCAACGCGTTTGATTGATCTGGAAAAAAGTTCAGACCAGGCTTGCAAAGCCGCAATAGAAGTAATTCGGACGGATATCCGGAAATAATTAATAGTACTTTGTTTTGGGAACTGTGAATTGGGCCTTTCGCCTGTTATTTAATCCCATAATGAGGCGAAAGGATCTTCATAAACCAACTGCCTGGCAACACATGTTTGAGGCATACCGCCAGTTTCTGCTCGAATGTGGCTACTACATAATTCTGGCAGGGATTCTTTTTTTCAATGATCTGATAAAGCTTTTTTGCAAGAACTGAGGGAGGAAGTCCGCCATTTTCATCCTTTTCAATAACTGAAATGGTTTTCCTGAACTGTGAATCGTAGGCGCCGGCCTTTGCTGAGGCTACGCTCATTTTCCGGTTGGCTGTGAAATTGGTATGAAAATCACCAGGTTCCACAACAATTACCTTGATATTGAATTGTTTCAGTTCCATACGCAGCGCTTCGCTCAGACCTTCAACCGCAAATTTACTGGCCGAATAAAATCCCTGGAAAGGCAGTCCCATCAATCCGCCGATAGAGCTGATGTTGATAATTTTCCCGCCTCCCTGTTTGCGCATGGCGGGCAATACTGCCTGGATTGTATTAACAAAACCCATGAAATTAGTATCCATCTGCAGCCGGATCTCTTCGGCTGAAGAATCTTCGATTGAGCCTGAAATGCCCATTCCTGCATTGTTGATCAGTACATCAATCCTGCCTTCGGCTTTCAGCAATTGTTCAACCGCAACCTTTACAGTTGCTGCATCGGTAACATCCGCCTTTAGCTGACGGATCTTTTCGTTCACACCTACTTCCTTGCGGCTGATTCCATAGACAATACAATCTTTTTGCACCAGTAGCTCAGCGGTTTGTTTTCCAAAACCAGATGATATACCGGTAACCAGTATGATTTTTTGCATATATGCTGAGATGGGGAAAATGAAAAAAGTGCTTATTTTGATATTTCAACAGTATTCAACATTTCTAGTTTAGTTGCCACTTTTGCGATTTTATCCACTGCTTTGTCAACTTGCTCAAAGGTATGGGTTGCCATGAGCGAGAACCTGATCAGGCTGTCTTCTTTTGGCACACCGGGCGAAACCACGGGGTTTACAAATATTCCCTCTTCGAGAAGAAGTTTGGTCATTTGCAACGCTTTGAGCTCGTTTCGGATAAACAACGGAATGATAGGAGAAGCTGACTTGCCGGTATCGAATCCCAGGTTCTGGAACGCTTTCAGCGTATAATCAGTCAGATCCCAAAGATGCTTGATCCTTTCAGGTTCTGATTCCATGATGTCGAGAGCTGCCAGTACCGTTGCTGCCGAAGATGGAGTCATACTTGCGCTGAAGATCAGCGTACGGGAAGTATGTTTCAGGTAATTGATAACTTCTTTATCAGCTGCAATAAATCCGCCTAAGGAAGCCAGTGATTTGGAAAAGGTCCCCATAGTGAGGTCTACCTGATCGGTAAGTCCGAAATGGGAGGCTGTACCAGCCCCGTTTTTACCTAACACCCCGATTGAATGAGCATCATCAACCATAATGGAAGCACTATACTTCTTAGCAAGCCTTACTATTTCGGGCAAATTAACGATGTCTCCTTCCATTGAAAAGATACCATCGACCACAATCAGCTTAATTTTATCTGGCTCACAGATTTTCAGTTTGCTTTCAAGAGCCTGCATATTGTTATGCTGGTACTTCAGGATTTTAGAAAATGATAGCCTGCTGCCTTCAATAATGGATGCATGGTCCAACTCATCCAGTAACAGGTAATCATTACGGCCGGTCAGAGCCGAAACTACTCCTAAATTCACCTGGAAGCCAGTGCTGTAGCAGATTGCCGCATCCTTATTCATCAGTTTCGCAAGCCTTTCCTCCAATTCAATATGAATGTCGAGTGTGCCATTTAGAAAACGCGACCCGGCACATCCTGTTCCATATTTATCAATTGCTTTTTTTGCTGCTTCTTTGATTTTCGGATGGTTTGTAAGGCCCAGGTAACTGTTGGAACCAAACATCAGAACCTTTTTCCCGTTAATCAGAACCTCGGTGTCCTGATCCGATTGTATCACCCTGAAATAAGGATAAATACCAGCCTCCATTGCTTTTTGAGGCGCATCATATTCCGAAAGTTTAGCTTGTAATATTCCCATCAAATTCGTATAAATAGTGGTTATTTAACACAAAAGTAAGGAAAAATTAATTTGCAACACATATTCAGTCGCAGCGACACCTAATTTGGATTAGTTCCAAATTTCAGGAATTAGGTTTCGTTCGGAAAATTTTTTTTTCAGTTTTTCTTTTTCCGGACTTTATTTGGACCACGATTATCCCTGTTAGCATCAGAAAACAACCGACGAGGTTCCTGGCTGAAAGTGTTTCACTCAGGATAATCCAACCACCTATCGCGGCAAAAACAGTTTCGAAGCTCAGGACAAGGGAAGCAAATGCCGGGTGAACATGCCGCTGTGCAAAAACCTGCAATGTATATGCTATTCCAACTGAAATGAACCCTCCATACAGGAGTGGAATGGTGGCATGGATAATACCGGCAGTTTGAACTGATTCGGTAAAAGCTGCTGTGATTATGCTCAACAATGCACAAATGGCAAATTGGATAGTAGAGAGCGCGAGTGGTGGAAGGGTTGTTACAAGTTTGTTTATTAGCTGAACATGAACAGCCCAGAAAAAAGCACTTATCAGGATAAGCAAATCTCCTTTCTCAATTG
>JANXXZ010000451.1 GCA_025350385.1 Bacteroidales bacterium | reverse complement strand
TTCCTATCTTTGATTACCCGGATGTAAAGTGGAACGTCGCCGTTGGATTTGGCTTTATTCTCTTTAAGTATTATCTTTGTCGTAGCCATAGAACCTTTGTTTAAGTAAAGATACAACAAATATTTATAGGTACAACAATAGGTACAACATTTGTCACTTTTGACTACTTTTTACTGCTTTAGGCTGCTATATGTTAAAATGTAATATATTGATATACAAGTATATGGAAGCAATAGGAAGCAAAAAAATGAAAAATTCACAGTCCCGTCCGGACCGCCGGGTTAAATAAAGGCCTCACAGAAATGTGGGGCTTTTTGCGTTTATTGATGTTAAAATTCTACCATGTATACCAGGCAGACTGTTTATGAAAGAAGTGCGTAATAGGTTGTATAAATTCATCAGGCTATCGATGATCAGTTCCCGCTATCTCTAATTCAGTCCTGCATTTAAGGCAAAGATTATGGGTTTTCTGGTCTATATCCTCAACATAAGTACTTGACCTCATTACGCAGTTGGTGTTATAGCAATGTATCAGCCCGAAAGTATGACCCAGTTCATGAATGACTTCTTTCCGGAAGCGGTCCATAAAAATTGTTTCGTCTGTAATTATGCCATACCGTTCATTTTTCAGCCTGTATAATGATGCAATTCCTGCACGACCATTCAGAAAAGCCTGTCCGAATATATAAGTTAGTATAGGGATATAGAGGTCTACATTAAACAAACCAAGTGTCTTAGTTGATTCAGAAGCAAACCTGGTTTCAATTTCCTTCAGTAGTTTGTTGCCGTCGTACTGTCTTCGTGCCGGGTCATAAAACTCGCTCAGATCCAGATGACCTTCTTTTGTTTTAACAGGAAGAAAAAATTCATGTTCCACATCCTTACCGATACTCTCAAGAAGACTGTTCTCGAAATACCCAAAAGAAATCAACAAGATGTTTTCCGGATCCATTCACAATCAGCTTATAAAATCAGGTATTTCAAGTGCTTCGCCAGGATTCTTAAATAGATGGTACGTTCTCAGTGAAACATTTTTCCGGTGAACCCGGTTATCTGGCAGGTTTCAAATCATATTTTTTTATTTTATTGTATAGAGTCACCCGATCTACCTTCAGTGCCTTAGCTGTAACTGAAATATTCCAATTGTATTTAGCCAGGATTTGTATAATGTGATTCTTTTCCAGGTCATCCAGGCTTTCAAAGGTGGTATTGATTGTCTCCTTACCCAGAGGGAGGTCTCTGAGGCTGATCTTTTTACCGTTACCCACTACAATGGCCCGCTCAATCATATTATCAAGTTCGCGAATATTCCCGGGGAAAGGAAATTCCTCAAGACGCTTCAATGCTGCAGAATCTATCATAATTATGGGCCTGTTCATTGAATTGCAGTACTTCTTAATAAAGTACTCAACCAGCAAAGGAATATCTTCAATCCGCTCGCGCAAAGGGGGAACATTGATATTTACAACGTTCAGCCTGTAATAAAGATCCTCGCGGAAAATTCCTTTTTCAACCATGCCTTTCAAATCACGGTTTGTGGCACAGATTACCCTGAAATCAGACATGATTTCTTTGTTTCCACCTACGCGTACAAAACTCTTTGACTCCAGCACACGCAACAATTCTACCTGCATTTTGGGCGAAATAGTCGCAATCTCATCAAGAAAAATAGTTCCGCTGTCGGCCATTTCAAACCTCCCTTTGCGATTATAAACAGCACCTGTAAAAGCACCTTTTTCGTGACCAAATAACTCACTCTCAAGTAAACTTTCAGTTAATGCGCCGCAATGCACACTAACCAGTGGAAAGAATTTACGCGACGAATTGGCATGTATTGCCCTGGCAACCAGTTCTTTGCCTGTTCCACTTTCACCTGTTATGATCACAGATGCACTCGACTTGGCCACGCTTTCAATCTCCTTAAGTACTTTTTGAATGGCTTCACTGTTACCAATCAAATCCTCAACGTTCTCCAACGAAACTACTTTATCCTTGAGGATTTCGTTTTCTTCAGTCAGTGAAATCTGCTTGGATGCATTCCTTATCAGGTGCGAAAGGTCGTCAGGATCAAATGGCTTTGTAACATAATCAAAAGCCCCGTCTTTGAGCGCCTGCACTGCTGTATCAACCGTAGCGAAGGCCGTCATTACGATAACAATCGATTCTTTTCGCAAGGATTTAATTCGCCTGAGCATCTCTAGCCCATCCATGCCGGGCATTTTGATATCTGCCAAAATGATATCAAAATTGTCCGATTCAAGAATTGACAATGCCTTTTTTGCATTTTCGGCACACTCAACGCGATAATCGTCTTCGATAAACCAGTTATACAATGAATCCCTTACAGATTCTTCATCATCAACGATCAATATTGAGATTTTTTTTGCCATAATTTATTCTCCTTAAGATTTTATCAAAGGTAGGGTAATAGAAATGGTTGTTCCTTTTCCACGTTCCGATTTTACTCCCGTTTTCCCTTTGTGGCTTTGAACAATTCCATGTACAATTGCCAACCCTAAACCGATACCGCTTTCTGATTCCTTGGTCGAAAAGAACGGCTCAAAAATATGTGGCATATCTTCATCAGAGATACCAACTCCATTGTCGCTTATTTCTATCCTGATGGTTTCCTCATCGGGATTTTTGGTGCTTATGAACACTTCCCCGTTTTCAGGCACTGCTTCCGAGGCATTTACCAGCAAGGCTATGCATGCCTGCTTAATTTGATTCGGACTGCAATAGATCAGGTCTGTTTTTGCTGCAAAATCGGAAAGGAAGTTAAT
>JANXXZ010000431.1 GCA_025350385.1 Bacteroidales bacterium | reverse complement strand
GGAAACCAAAAGCAAACAAGGTGGATTCTGGGAAAGGAAATTGCTGAACCGGGCCCTGGGAATAGCTGAAAAAACGGAACCTGGTTTAGATCCCGGCCTGATAAAAAAGATAAAACTCTCCCTGTCCAATTGGTTGGTATTCTCCACCTGGCGCAAAGCCCTCGGAGGAAGGGTAAAAGTAGTGTTATGCGGGGGCGCGGCACTCCAGCCCCGATTACTTAATATTTTTCACACTGCCGGTATCCCGGTTTATGAAGGGTATGGCATTACCGAAGCCGGGCCGTTGGTTTCGTATAATACAAAGACTGGTTTAAAACCCTATACGCTCGGCAAACTCATGGCGGGAATTGAAGTCCAGGTAGCTCCTGACGGAGAGTTGCTCGTAAAGAGCCCATCCCTGATGCCTGCCTACTTTAAAAACACAACCGGGACGGTTCATGCTATTACTCCTGAAGGGTGGCTCCGCACCGGTGACCTGGGTGAAATTGATAAGGAAGGGTTCCTGAAAATCACAGGCATAAAAAAAGAGATTTTTAAGCTGTCGTCAGGAATATATGTCAGCCCGGCTGCTATTGAGGAACGGCTACAACAATCAGCTGTAATCAGGAAAGCTTGGGTGTATGGACATAACCGCGATTTTCTTTCGGCTATCATCATACCGGAAACTACTTTTGGTATTATATCAAACTGCGGATATGAAATTGATCATCGAACGGAGAACGATTTGCCCAATCATGAACAATTGTTCACTCTAGTCCAGGATGCCGTAAAGAAATACAACAGCAGCAGCCGGGGACCTGACCTAGTGGTTAAATTTGCCCTTGCCAAAGAAGATTGGACGGGAGAAAACGGTCTAATAAATGAAAAGGGAGAACTGAACCGATCCGCTTTGCAGCAATTCTATCACAGCCATATACAGTCTTTTTATGAATAAAGAATCCGGATGCAGAAATCTTCCTTTCCTGATTGCCTAATCCCAGACATATTTCCAGGAATTATCTGCCTGTTTTTTCCATACGGTATGAAAGACTCCCCTGTTCTCCTCAACGGTTCCATCTGCTTTTTTTAGTTTCCACACATATTTGCCGTATGTATAGCCCAGTGTACCGCAATCCGATACATCAATATAATCAGGGGTCCAGTTTACTGTCGCATTGGGATTGTTTCTTTTAAGGTAATAGCTTTTGATGTTTTCCTTACCAATAATGAGGGTATCATTTTGCCTCCTGATCACTGCATTTTCATCAGCAAAATAATAAAAGGCTTTAGCTGCTCCTTTATCAACAGCCATTTTTTCAAAAGCCTTTTCGGTCGTTAAAATTTCCTTTTTCGCTGTTTCCTTATCAACTGAATGTTGACAGGATGAAAACAGGAGAATAGTTATTAGAAAAAGACCGGTTATTTTCATACTGTTTGTTTTAATTATCTGACTTTGTTTAATTTCATTCAAAAATAATAAATTCAGGCTGTTATTTTATGTAAGGCCAGAAACGGGACAATTATACTGACTTCTTAAATGAAGGTATTGTAACAATTTCCCGTTGATTAAACAATTTTGCAGTTTTAGCCTTGTTATTGAATTCATTTTCATTGAATGGTCAATAAAGTAAGAATCACCGAAATATTCCAGGTCGTCAGGCAGGCACTCAAGGGTGTTGAACAGGATTACACCATGGGAAGTATGCGAAAAGCTGTGTTTCTGCTGGCTATCCCGATGATCCTCGAGTTAAGCCTTGAGAGTGTATTTGCTGTCGTCGACATGTTTTTTGTCAGCAAGCTTGGACAAAATGCCATTGCCACTGTTGGTCTCACAGAATCGGTTATCAGTATTATTTATTCCCTAGCAATAGGGGTAAGCACTGCAGCAACAGCCATAGTTGCCAGGAGGACTGGCGAAAAAAATCCGGAAGCTGCGGCTCATGCTGGCGCCCAATCACTGATCATCGTTATGATCATAACGCTGATAACCAGTATTTCAGGGGCTGTGTTTGCCGGAAATATCCTGAAAATAATGGGTGCAAGTGACCAGGTGATAGCTGAGGGTGCTATTTTTACCCGTATCCTTTTCGGAGGAAGTGCAGCTATCATGATGTTGTTCCTGATCAATGGTATTTTCAGGGGCGCTGGCGACGCAGCCATGGCTATGCGGAGTTTATGGATTGCCAGCCTGACCAACATCATATTGTGCCCGATTCTTATCCATTTCTTCGGATTAAAAGGAGCTGCCATAGCTACCTTAACAGGACGCAGTTCAGGGGTAGTTTATCAATGTTATCATCTTTTCAAAGGAGGAGGAATTATAAAATTTAACCGGGAACATTTTAAGTTCGACTTTGCAATCATCAGATCCATCATAACAATAGCCTGGCCGGCAACCCTGCAGTTTATGATTGCCAGCGGAAGCTGGATCATCCTGGCGAGACTGGTAGCCGAAACCGGGGGTACAACGGCCCTGGCAGGTTACCAGATCGCAATCCGCTCTGTTGTATTCTTCATTCTGCCTGCCTGGGGATTAAGCAATGCCGCAGCTACACTGGTCGGACAAAACCTCGGGGCCAGGCAAATCCGCAGGGCGGAACAAAGTGTAATGCTGACAGCAAAATACAATGCTGTTTTTATGGGTCTTGTAATGATGCTTTTCCTGTTTTACGCAACCCCGATTATCCGCTTCTTTACAGAAGATGAAGCAGTTGTTAAATTTGGGTCCAGGGCTTTGCAGATTATCGGAGCCGGTTTTATCTTCTACGGAATCGGAATGGTTATGAACCAGGCACTGAACGGGGCCGGTGATACACGTACCCCAACGATCATCAATTTTGTATGTTTCTGGCTGTTCCAGATCCCATTGGCCTATTACCTGGCACTAGGTATAAACCTGCAATCAACCGGTGCATTTATTGCTGTTCCCGTAGCCGAAACACTTATTGCCCTGCTGGCATGGTATTTTTTCAGAAGAGGAAGATGGAAGGAAGTGAAGGTATAATTAATAAAATCAGAATTTAAAACACCTTCCCCATTCCCGGAATTTTCAGGAAAAGCCAAGAGAACCCGAATGTTAAAACAAGTGCTGTGGGGGCTACTATTGCAAATTTCAGCAAAGGATGCAGGCTCACGTCCGACATAATCAACATCAAAATAACACAGATCAGCGGGTGAAAAACATAGGCCGCAAAGGTACCGCGTCCCATGGCGGCAGCAATTTTTCCCTGTGTATTGAACCTTTTCCTGAACAACACGATCACCAGCATACCCGTTCCGATGCACTTGATAACTTCCCAGTACGAATAAACCAGCGATGCAGCTGATCCTGCCCCCTTGATGGTGCCGAAACCGACGCTTTTCTTGAGAATCACAAAGGCTATAACAGGGGCTACCATGACCACCAGGGCAATCCAGAACCAGCGATAAGCCATGGCATCAGTCAGTTTGTCAAGCCACTGATACTTGAAGGCAGTTATGCCGAGGAAAAAAGAGGTGGCGAAAAGCACCATCGAAGCCAAAGGCCGGCTTGCCATGTAACCTCCGCCCATTGGGAAAAGCATCCGGGAACCAAAACTGGCCAATCCAAAAAGTATGATAAATATAAACACGGACCAATTGCCCGGAAATTCTTCACTTTTCAGTTTGAACAGGCCGGACGGGAATATCAGTTTATAGGCAGCATACATGAAAGAAAACACCAGCATCAGCTCGACAAACCACATCACACCCACATAGCCGTATACACCTGAATGGTACATGTCGCCAAAAAAACGGGATAATGACACTGCATTCCCTTTCGCCAGCATACTGATGTACTTCACCAGCGGGCCAATGATGAAATAGTAGGCTATCAGCGGTATGAAGAGCCTGATAACCCTGTCCTTAAGAAATTTATAGATGCCTTTCCGTTCCAGGGAAGCGGGTGTAAAATAGCCGGCGACAAAAATGAACATAGCCATTAAAAACGAGTAGGCAAGCATATCAAATACGAACAAAACCGCCTTAGTCAGGAAATCAGGAACCGGTTCTATATAATACCAGTTTCCCCGACCTATAGCACCGTACGCCACCGAAATATGCCCGGCAATTACATACGAAATAAGGAATATCCTGAGGTTATCGAGGTAAATAAGTCTTTTATTCATTGAGAAATCAGAAGGTAATAAGATTGGATTTTTGCCAAAGGTAAAGATAAACGAACTTCTGCGAATCAGGTTTCAAGGCCTGGTCGCCGCTTTCTCTGAAACAAGCCAATGTGAATAGCGTGGGTCGCCGGAGCGTATTTCCTTTTCAAATGCCATACAATAATAATTGTAATTGGTAACATAACCCCACCAGGCCGGTTCAAGCCGGCGGATAGTAAGCAACGACCGGTGAAAGCGTTTCCTGACACTATGGCGGTTATAAAGACGTATTAAATTCTGCTTCATAACTGCTGTGAGTTCATCAGGAGTGATGTGTTTCGGCTGGATTACCGGTTCGGCGTAGTCATAGTACTTCCAATCATCCGGGAAATTCGTATAAAGCAACCTTTCCTCAGCCATGAACTTTTTGAAAAGAGCTGTTCCCGGGAGGGGGGTGAGTATGGTTGTCTGAAATGAATCAATATCAGATCCGAGCATATAATCAAAACGACGATTGATTGATTCAGCCGTATCGTGATCCATACCAAATATAAATCCGGCATTAACGCTGATACCGTAGCGGTGAATCCTGCGAATCACATTCCGATAATTATCAACTCCCATCCGAAGGTTCAGTTTCTTTCCCGTTTCACGCAACTGATCTTCCGTTTCGGCTTCCAGCCCAATGAAAATCTGCTTACATCCGGCTTTGGCGGCCCATTTCAGAACCTCCGTGTTATCAGCAAAATTTAAGGAGGCCTGCGAAACCCAGTGCTTTTTTATCCCTCGGCTAACCATACCCTTGAACAATTCAATTGCCCGTTCCTGTGCCTGTTTACCATATCCGATGATGTTGTCATCAAAAAAGAAGAGTAGTTTCTGTGAAATAATTTCAAGTTCATCCAGTATTTCTTCAATCGGCCTTTGCCTGTAATGGCATCCGTTGAAAGCAGAGACTGAACAGAAATCGCACTGCATCGGGCATCCCCTGCTGGTTTGAACGGCAGAAAAACTATATTCGTTACTTAATAAATCATGGCGGGGTAAGGCATGGCCACCCATAGGCAGCAGTTCCCCGACATACCTGCTTTTCATATTGTCCGCTTCAAAATCGCATATCAGATTCTTCCAGAC